>JBFIPX010000086.1:0-12624 GCA_041609895.1 Rhodothermales bacterium | reverse complement strand
GTTGGATCAGCGGAAGAATACCCGATCACGCCGAAGTCGCACGGTGTCGAGTTTCTGATGAACCATCGACATCTCTGGCTTCGCAGCCGGCGGCAGTGGGCGATCATGCGGGTGCGTAACAGCGTCATCATGGCGATCCACAACTTTTTTCAGGAACGCGGATTCGTCCAGATGGACGCCCCGATCTTAACCGGTAACGCCGTCGAAGGTACGTCCACGCTGTTTGAGATCGACTACTTCGATGAGAAGGCGTATCTGACGCAAAGCGGCCAGCTTCATGGCGAGGCCATGGCCATGGCGATGGGTAGGATCTACACCTTTGGACCTACGTTCCGCGCTGAGAAGTCCAAGACGCGGCGCCACCTCACGGAGTTCTGGATGATCGAACCCGAGATGGCGTTCTTCGATCTCGATATGAACATGACACTGGCGGAGGATCTGCTGGCACACGTCGCATCAGATGTCGTGACCGGTTGTGTCACGGAACTTGAGGTTCTGGGTCGTGACGTGGAGCCCCTCAAGCGTTGTGAGGCGCCGTTTCCGCGCCTCAGTTATTCGGAGGCGGTCGAGATCCTTACAAGCGATGAGACGGCAGCGATGGTCGATGAGCGTATCGATTCGCTGGAGACAGAGCGTACTGCCTTATCAGATGAATTGGAGACGAATCGGAAGAAGTACGGCCAAGCCAAGAAGGGGGAGAAGCGTCGAATCGATGCTCGCGAGATCGAAATACACGCGCGCATGGAAGAGATCGAGGAAGAGCTTCGAAATCTGCCGGAGTGGAAGGCATCGGCCAACGACTTTAGGTGGGGTGGTGACTTTGGCGGTAGTGATGAAACGCTGCTCACGTGGCACTTCGATCGTCCGATCATCGTGCACCGGTATCCGGCAGAGGTCAAGGCATTCTATATGAAGCGCGATCCGGAAGACGACCGGCTTGCGCTTGGGATGGATGTACTCGCACCCGAAGGATACGGCGAGATCATCGGCGGAGGAGAGCGCGCAACGGATCTGGCCTTCCTGCAGAGACAGGTCAAGCAGCACGGTTTGCCCGATGAGGTATTTAAGTGGTACTTCGATTTGCGGCGCTATGGCAGTGTGCCGCACGCAGGTTTCGGTCTTGGACTCGAGCGAACCGTAGCGTGGATGTGTGGTGTGGCGCACGTAAGGGAGACCATTCCATTCCCTCGTTTGATGGGGCGGCTACATCCGTAAGGGATGCCGGGCGCGCTCCCTCTGGCGGTACAGTGAACAGCTAGCGAGACCTGCAGGGATCGCGCCTACTCGTTACAAAGAGCGCCGCGGTTGTAGATGAAGTACCGCGATTCACTCGTCGGCTCTTCGTGCACCGACATCTAACTGCGAGCCACTGTCCGCTATTCTCGGTTCAATCGTTGACCGAAGCCGGTAGCAGTTCCTCAATAAAATCAACGATCCGATCCATCACCTGACGGCCGTCGGGCTCATTAAAGGTCTCGTGACGCATCCCCTTGAATAGGCTGAGCGATTTGTTGCTGGAGCGCGAACTCCGGTAAAGTTTCGCGCTGGCGACAGCGAGTGTAAGTCGGTCATCCGTTCCGTGCACAATGAGTAGAGGTAGCACGAGTTCGGAGCCGATCGCCAGAAGCTCTCGGCCCGCACGTACAATCTGAGCTACTGTGCCAACGCGAATGAAACCGTGGAAATTGAGCGGATCCTCGTTCGCTTCGCGCACCCGACGTTCGTCCGAATAGAGTAGATCCCGGTTGAGGCGCTTCGTAGGAAGCATTGGCGCAATGCGCGCGGCCAACATGCCGACGGACTGAATCAGCTGCGGCTCCCCAAGCAATAGCGCTGGACTGCACAGCACAACGCCCTGTACGATGCCGGGAGATTGTACTGCTATCAGACCCGAAATCGTTGCGCCAAGGCTATGACCCCAGAGAAATAGCGGTGTCTCCAGGTACTCCTTTCTTCGAAGTATCCTATTCACTAATGCGTTGACGTCAGCCACGAGCCGGTTCACCGAGTTGACCACACCTCGTTTGCCATGCGACTTTCCGTGTCCCCGCAGGTCGATTGCCTCAACTGCGAATCCTTCCGAGACGAGTCGCTCAGCATGGTCGGCATACCGACCTGCATGTTCGGCAAATCCGTGGACCAGCACGACGACCGCTCGCGGTGGACCCTCCGGCGACCAGCTTTGACGGTAAAGGGAGACCCCGTCGTCTGCCTGAAAGACGCTCTCGGACCAGGGGGTATACACGGATTTCATATCGGTTACGGCTTGCGTGTTGCGTACCGCGTTCGTGCCAGTCCTAAGATAGTACGCTTGCTGATGCTGAACGATTACATATCGTTAACGGATTTATTGGATTAGGAGGGTATCTTTCACAGCTATTCCCATCCTTGTGTCATGAGTCCCGCTGACCCAGGTCGCGACAAGTTGCGACGAACCTAAATCAACACCTATGTCACCACGAAATACTCTTATCGCGTCGATCTCCGGGATACGCGGCATTTTTGGTAGCGGCTTGAGTCCGGAGATCCTTGTGAAGTATGCCGCTGCATTTGCCCAGTGGTGCGTCGAGACGGAAGGAGGTGTGCAGACGGTGGTTGTCGGTCGCGATGCAAGAGTAACGGGGGAGATCTGTTCGAGAATCGTGACCGGCACGCTGGCATCAGCCGGACTTCGTGTGGTCGACGCGGGTCTGGCGACAACTCCGACTGTGGAGATGGCCGTGATCAAGGAAGAGGCCGTCGGTGGAATTGTCTTTTCGGCCTCGCACAACCCGGCTGAGTGGAATGCGCTGAAGCTGCTTAACAGCAAAGGCGAGTTCTTATCTCCAGAGGAAGGAGCGAGAGTGCTCGACCTGGCCGAACGTGGCGCTGATCCTACAGTCGACTATCGGTCTGTCGGAGACATTATTCGCCGTGACTTTCTTGACCATCATATCGAGGCCATTCTGTCGCTTCCGTTTATAGATCCGGAAGCGATCCGCGACCGACAGTTTCGGGTCGTGGTGGATGGTGTGAACTCCGTGGGCGGAGTGGCGGTGCCCGCGCTGCTGAACAGGTTGGGAGTCAGAGACGTTACGTGCGTCAATTGTGAGCCGACGGGCATCTTTGCGCACCCGGCGGAGCCGTTGCCGGAGAATCTGGTTGGCACTTTGGAAATCGTCCGTGATGCGGATGCGGATCTAGGCATTGTCGTAGATCCGGACGCTGATCGCCTGGCACTCATCGAGCCGGGCGGAGGGTACATGTCGGAGGAGCTTACGCAGGTTGTAGCGGCTGATTTTCTGTGGCGTTTTCGGAGCGGTCCTTTCGCAACTAACCTGTCATCCTCGCGCGCGATCGACGATGTGGCCGCGCGTTATGGCCAGGAAGTTTTCCGATCGGCGGTAGGCGAGATCAATGTTGTTCGTCGGATGCAGGAGGTTGGAGCTGTGTTGGGCGGTGAGGGCAACGGGGGAGTTATTCTGCCAGACCTTCATTACGGCCGAGACGCGCTGGTGGGAGTCGCAATGGTGTTGCAGCACTTGGCTGGAGAGGGGATAACTCTAGCTGACGCGCGTGAATCCTTGCCAACATATCACATCGTCAAACGGAAGATCGAAATTGGATCGGCTGATCCGGCAACGTTGCTGCGTGCCATGGCTGAGACGTACGAGGGCGAGCGCGTAGACGTGACGGATGGGCTCAAGATCGATTTCGATGAGGGCTGGGTACACCTGCGCAGGTCTAACACTGAGCCAATCATGCGAATCTACGCGGAGGCGAGTGGTTTGGAGGCTGCGGAAGGATTGGCCGCGCGATTCATGGCGGAGCTTCAAGTGCTTGCCACGAACGGGTAGTACGGGGCAGAGCCCTCCTCCCCACAACTCAAATTAGCGAGCTTTCGGTGCGTCGACAAAGAACTGCCGCGCTGGCCGATCTGCTATCCTGGAGAACTGCGAAAATGAAAGAGGCGGTGCCCGCTTGAGCACCGCCTCTTTTGCCAGCTTTCGGCTAACAGGACCTAGAAGTCCATGCCGCCCATGCCACCCATGTCGGGAGCGGCAGGAGCCGCACTGTGCTTCTCCGGCTTGTCGGCAACGACGGCCTCGGTCGTCAGAAGCAGTCCAGCGACAGACGCGGCGTTCTCAAGTGCCGTGCGGGTGACCTTCGTCGGGTCGATTACACCCAAGTCGAGAAGCTTACCGTACTCCTCGGACTGGGCATTGAATCCGAAATCCCCCTTGCCTTCACGAACCTTCTGGACCACTATCGAACCTTCGTGCCCAGAGTTGGCAGCAATCTGTCGGAGCGGCTCCTCAAGAGCCCGCCTGATGATCGAAACGCCAATCGTCTGGTCATCGTTGTCGACGTCCAGCTTGTCCAGAACGCTTATGGCTCGAATGTAGGCCACGCCGCCACCCGGGACGATGCCCTCCTCGATCGCAGCGCGCGTCGCGTGCAACGCATCCTCAACCCGAGCCTTCTTCTCTTTCATCTCGGGCTCGGTAGCAGCTCCGATCTTGAGCACAGCAACGCCACCCGACAGCTTCGCAAGGCGCTCTTGGAGCTTCTCGCGATCGTAATCGCTGGTCGTGGTCTCGATCTGCTGCTTGATCTGGTTCGAACGAGCCTTAATCTGGTCGCTCTCACCAGCGCCGTCAACGACAATCGTATTGTCCTTGTCGATTACGACACGCTTTGCCTGACCGAGATAGTCCAGCGTCGTGTTCTCGAGCCGATAACCCTTCTCCTCTGAGACGACGGTGCCGCCCGTGAGAACCGAGATATCCTCGAGCATCGCCTTGCGACGGTCTCCGAAGCCGGGGGCCTTGACAGCCGCCACCTTGAGCGTGCCGCGAAGCTTATTCACAACCAGCGTGGCCAACGCCTCGCCCTCAACGTCTTCCGAGATGATGAGGAACGGACGACCCATCTGAGCAACCTTCTCCAAAATGGGGAGGAGGTCCTTCATGGTGGAGATCTTCTTGTCGTGGATCAGGATATACGGATCCTCGAGGACGACCTCCATGTTGTCGGCGTCGGTCACGAAGTACGGCGAGAGATATCCGCGATCAAACTGCATACCCTCGACGACCTCAAGAGTGGTCTCGGTGCCGCGAGCTTCCTCGACAGTGATGACGCCGTCCTTACCTACCTTTTCAAACGCGTCGGCAATCAACTCGCCGATGGTCGGATCGTTATTGGCAGAGATGGTCGCGACCTGCGCTATACGGCTGCGATCCTGAATCTCAGCGCTCTGGTCGCGGAGGTTCTCGACGATGGCCGTGACAGCCTTGTCAACACCGCGCTTGAGATCCATGGGGTTTGCACCCGCAGTTACGTTCTTGAGACCCGAGGTCATAATTGCCTGGGCGAGAACGGTGGCGGTGGTCGTTCCGTCTCCTGCCACGTCGCTCGTCTTGGAAGCAACTTCCTTAACCATCTGGGCACCGACGTTCTCGAGCTTATCCTCGAGCTCAATTTCCTTTGCGACCGTGACACCATCCTTGGTGACGGTTGGTGCTCCAAACTTCTTCTCAATGATCACATTGCGGCCCTTGGGTCCGAGCGTAACCTTTACGGCTTCGGCAAGGGTGTCTACGCCTACTTTAAGCTTCGTACGAGCTTCGGCGTCGAAAATGATTTGTTTTGCCATGGTTGTCTATTTCTGAAAATTTCTTTCGTGGAAACGAATGTGGGATGATCCGCGGGAGGTCAGGAGACGATTCCGAGGATGTCCGACTCCCGCATGATGAGATATTCCTTGTCGTCAAGGGTGATCTCGGTCCCGGCGTACTTGCCGTAGAGCACGGTATCTCCCTGCTGCACCGTCATGTCGATTTTCGTGCCGTTCTCGACCCGGCCCGGGCCGACAGCGACGATCTTTCCCTTCTGCGGCTTTTCCTTGGCGGTGTCGGGGATGATGAGTCCGCCCGCCGTCTTTTCCTCCGCCGGCTGAGCCTCGACGACGACGCGATCGGCTAGTGGTTTAATGCTGGCCATTTCTCAGTTCCTCCGAGATGGATTCTGTTTGAGATAAACTACTTTTCTAAAGGTGTTGTTAGCACTCTTGCCTTGCGAGTGCTAACCAAAGAGGCAAAAAAATATTGCCTTTCAGGTGTTTTTTTCAAGTATATAAGAACCTGAGAGGGTCGGAGAATGTTTCGTGAACGGATGAAGAATACGTCTCCCAAGCCTCGGACCCATCGAATCCAAGACCAGACGCCGGTCAAAGCTTGAATTCGCTCGCACACCGACAGATTGGCTGGCTTTCGTTGACCGCTCTCACGGTAGTGGGCCTGGTGGTCGTCGCCTTCCTGCCGCCGTTCGTGAGTCCGGAAACGGGCAGTCTGATCATGTCCGGATTTCGCAAGGTGTGCCATCAGCTGCCGAGCCGCTCATTTCGCATAGGCGAAACACAGGTGGCGCTTTGCCACCGGTGCGTAGGTATCTACGCGGCCATCCCCGTGGCCATACTGCTGTTCGGTATCCTTCGGCGATGGGATGGTTTGATCAGCCGGCATCCCGTCTGGACGATCGGCGCCTCGCTAATACCCATGGCCGTCGATTGGGGGGTAGATGTCGTGGGGATCTGGACCAACACACCCGCCAGTCGTCTGGTCACCGGAACGGTATTCGGTGTCGTTGCAGGGTACTTTCTCGCGCGAGCGGTGGTGAACGCGGCGAGGCCGAGCGTGGACTCCGTCGGAGACGTTCCAGCCGAACCCGCCATACAATAGCGCGCGTCGTCATCAGATTGTTTTTTAGGCGCGCCAGCCGTTTCTTCTTTTCACATCTATGCAATAAGCCCCAGCGACAATACTGATCTGAAAGTTATGCCGGAGAAACAGCAGTCGATCATACTTGGCTCCGCGGTTGTAGCAATTCTGTCAACCTCGTATCTCGGACTCATTAACTGCCTCTGCTGTGCCGGTGTCCTAATTGGGGCTATGGTTGCTGTCTGGCACTATACCTCTACTAACTCGCTAACGATGAAGACGGGCGACGGAGCAGTGCTCGGTCTTACCGTGGCGATTATCGGTAGTCTGATCAGCGCAGTCCTGGACTATGTGCTGATTAAGATGGGAATCCGCGCCGACCAGGCAATCATGCAGATGATTCTCGACACCATGGGTGACCAGATGCCGCCGGAATCATACGATCAGATGATTGAGCAGATGGAACAGCAGGTCACAATTGCCAGCTTCGCCCTCCAGGCAGTGTTCGGTGTTGTGATAGCCGGAGTCTTCGGAGCGATCGGCGGAGCCATCGGCGCCTCAATCTTCAAGAAGGGAGATTCCGACCTGCCCGCCGCCTGATGCGGCCTGACTGCGGGTGCCGCGGTCGCGGCAGATAATCTACAGAGTCAGCTGCCTGTGCCCCGTACGCGGCGCTAGAGGAGCCGACGACGCATCGCTACAGGCGGTCCGAGAATCTCGGAGAGCAGGATCGCATCCCGCGTCGTCGAACGGTTGCCCAAGCGCTTCTTGATCCGCCGTGTCTTGCGCGATACTGTTGACCTACGCCTGGAGTAAGGAGAAGCGATCTCCACTTTCTTCAGCTCGCGAAAAGGGATTGCTCCACCGCTACCCTGGGCTCGCGGCGTCCTCTCGAACTGTTCCTCGCGTGAAAAAGCCCGGTCGGGCTCCAAGGCCTTTTGATCTCTGCGAGAAACTCGCGACCCATCTGCTGCCGGCGAGCGTTCCGGGACAGGTTTTCCCTGCAACGTCAAACCTATTTCTTCCAAGGCCCGCTCAAATTCAGTACGGAGTGAATCGCGTTGCTCAGGTGCTTCGGCAGATGGCGCAACACCATTCTCCCGCTCTGCTTTTCGCGACTGCTCAATCCAACGGAGCAGCGCTGGTACGGCAAGGAGGGACAGGATCAAAAGGTCAAAAAGGTCCATGTGTGTTTGTCACTGCTCGGGATTGCGGGTCGAAAGGCGCTCGGGTGACCACAAATGTACGTCAAATCGCCCTACCGAGGAGCTTGATGATCTTTCGCGACGCTATCGGCATCGCAACTCGATCGAGCTCGTCCGGGCTCGCCCACTTCGACTTCAAATGCGTCTCAGGGCCGGCCGAGACCATTTTGGCCACAAACGGATGAATCGTCACACGGAAATGCGTATATGCGTGGCGGACCAACGGAAGCTCTTCGCTGATCTCGATTTCGATGCCGACTTCTTCCCGTACTTCCCTCAGGCACGCTTGTCTGGGTGTCTCGCCGTTTTCGAGTTTACCGCCGGGGAATTCCCAAAGCCCTCCAAGCAATCCCTCCTCGGGGCGTCGCTGGATAAAAATGCGACCGACAGCATCATGAATCACGGCGACTGCGGCCTCATAGGTCGGTACTGAATTCTTTTTGCTCTTGTATGGATACTGATCGATCGTACCGTTCGCATGCGCACCGCAGTCCGCAACGACCGGACATCTGGAACACTCCGGGGACTTCGGCAGACAAATCGTCGCCCCCAACTCCATTATCGCTTCATTGAACGTTCCCGGGTCCGAACGGTCGATGAGATCGTTCGCCAGCTCCTGTACCGCCCTGCGCCCGGAGCTTGTCTTTGGGTCGCCGCCGAACTCAAACACTCGGCTCAGTACGCGCGAAACGTTTCCATCGACAACAGCGAGCGGCAATCCATTGGCAATGGAAAGCACGGCGTTGGCCGTGTAGTCTCCTACGCCCGGAAGTGCCAGCATCTGCTCTCGATCGATAGGGAAGGCCCCGCCTTGTTCCTTCACAATCATTTGTGCGGCACGATGCATGTTACGTGCTCGGGCGTAGTATCCCAGTCCCTCCCACTCTCGAAGAACATGGTCGAGTTTGGCCTCTGCCAGCGCCTTCACGTCGGGGTATTTCTCGATGAACCGCTCATAGTACGGTTTGGCTTGAGCAACGCGGGTCTGCTGCAACATGACTTCGGACAACCAGATTCGGTACGGGTCCTTGGTCCGCCGCCACGGCAGATCTCGCGCCACCATCCCGAACCAACCGAGAAGATTCTCGCGGATAGCCGCTTTCTTTTCTTCCGACGACATCATCCCACACTAACGGCGAGTGTGAGAGTATCAATCGATGCTCTGGTTCGAACGAGGAAGTCGATATGGTAGACTCCGGCGTTATCAGGGCCGATTTGCCAGAAGAATGCTCGGCCGGTTCGCCAGCTGTTGGCAGGTACGCGAACGTTGGACATTTCGATGACGGAACCCGAGCTGACGGAGTCTGGAAGAACGGTTATGAATACCTGACCGGCTGCGGAATTGAACTGCAGGGTATCTCTCGCTTCGGCCGGCAGTTCGTTGAGTGTGGTGTTCTGCCGAACTCCATGTTGCTTAGCGGCGTAGTCCGGATGCCAGGATATGGCATTCTCCCCGCCGGCACCCGTCGTAACCGTGTCGGAAGCACCCGGCCCGGCTAGGAGGACAAGGGCGATGACAAAATTGCAAAGCAGTCCATAACGTGATTTCAGGCGGCTTCCCATCAGCATGCAGTCGGTACCTTCGACATGTGTTCGCGATGTTGCTTACCGTGCCGTCGATGGGCCAGTTCGTCGGAAAGGCGCAGACGCCAGACTCGCAAGCCCTACCTCGAGTCATCGCGGTGGTAGACGGCAAGAGGGTTAACTTCAACGAACTCTTGACGTTTCCTCCCGATAGCCTTGACGCCATCGCTAAAGAGACATTGCGTCAGCTCCACGGCGAAGGATACCTGCACGCGCGCATCGATTCGGTTTCCGGAAGAGACCCGACAAGCATCTTCGTTTCGAGAGGACCGCTGATTGTAGTCGACAGCATCAGCGTCTCCGGCACTCCCGTCCTGGATGAGTCGGAGGTACTCACCTTGATGGAGACCCGCGTTGGTGAGCCGCTGCGGGAGTCACAACTCGAGCAAGACATCAGCTTTGTATTGCGGCGTCACGCGCAACTAGGATGGCCATTGGCAGAAGCGGCCATCGCGTCAATTACTCCCATTCCCGACCGACCTGACCACCTGTCTATTGTAATACGAATTGAGCGCGGGCCGGCGGTCACCCTGAATCGCATTCGGCTTTCTGGGGCAAGTCGGACGACGGAGTCATATATAGCCAGATTGACGGGATTAAGACCGGGGGACCGGCTTGAAAAGTTTGACCCAACCGAGATCCGGCGACGAATCCTCGCGACCAATTTCTATCGAGAGGTCGGTACGCCCGAACTCGTGATTCGTCCTGAGGGCGACGCAGACGTCGTGATAGCACTTGAAGAGGAGCCCCCGGGTAATTTTGACCTGGTATTGGGTTACCTACCCGAGACGACAGCGGCAGGCAACGGGGGCGTCGTCGGCAACGGTCATTTGGAGCTGCGAAACCTCTTCGGGGGCGGTAGGCTTTTCAACCTCCGTTTGAACCGTCTTCCAGGTCGCGTCAGCAGCGTCGACGTTGGTGTAGCAGACCCAAACATTGCAGGGCTGCCCATCGGCATAGACGGCATGTTTCAAGGTACACAGCAGGACTCGACCTACGATCAGCAACGGTACTTCGCCGGAGTATCGTACGAAGTGAGCGACGGCTTTCGCCTCGTGGCCGGTGCGAGTCGCGAGGTCACCAAGCCGGGGCAGGCCGGACTGCAGCTGCGGTCGAATCGCCAGCGCATCCCCAGATCGACTGCCTCGTTCGTAGGGATCGGCGTTCGATACGAGTCCGTGGACTTTCCGGTCAATCCTCGTTCCGGCTTGCGAGTAGAGTCGATGTTCGAACGGGGCAATAAGAACCGGACCTCTCGATTCATCGACGAGGTTGGCGATACGCTTGTCTCTCGAACCCGACTCAATCAGGAGCGACTTACTTTGCGCGTTCGCTATTTCGTACCGACTCTGAAGAGGCAGCTCATCGCGATCGGGGGGGATGCTCAAGTGCTACTGAGCGACGAGTATGATGAGAGCGACCTGATTCGGTTCGGCGGAGCATCATCCCTGCGAGGGTACAACGAACAACAGTTTCTGGGGCGTCTCGCGTCGCGAATCTTGCTGGAATATCGATACCAGTTGGACCGGTGGGCCTTTGCCTATGTGTTTGCGGACCTCGGCGTGCTCGAGACAGCGCCGGCGGACCAAGTGAAGTCAAGGCGCGACCTTCTTCCGGGGTTTGGCGTCGGAACACAGTTTCGAACAGAGATTGGGATTATTAATGTGAGCTATGCGTTTAACGACGAAGACGGGCCCATTGACGGCAGGATCCACGTCGGGCTATCATTCAGCCTCTAGCACTTGTCGGAGCCACTTCTCGTACACCGTTGCCAACTACAACCTTCTTTTTTGCTCCGCCGGAATCGTTCAGTGGTAACAGAGTTGCGCTTCCAAGCGACGAGGCGCATCACGCTTCGCGGGTCCTACGGGTGAAAGCAGGCTCCGAGATCGAAGTCGTTGATGGTCGGGGCGGATGGCATCGTGTGCTTGTGACACATTCGGATGGTGACAGGGTTGAAGGAGAGGTTCGCGAACGCACGCTCGGAGTGGGTGAAGCCAGATTCGATCTTCAGCTTGCCATCGGCGTGCTCAAGAACCGGTCGCGACTCGAGACGGCAATCGAGAAAGCAGTCGAGCTTGGCGTCAACGAAATTACGCTGCTACAGTCCAGGGCAGTCGAAGGGGTGCGGGTAGATCTCGAGCGTTGCCGGAGGTTGGCTCGTGCCGCAATGAAGCAGTCGTTGCGAAGTGTGATTCCGAGGCTTCACGGTCCGCGACCATTTGCAGACTTCATCGAAAGCAAAAAGCAAGAGCCAGGCTTTGTTTGCGACGCTTCAGAAGCTGCAAAGCCGCTCCCGCAAGCAATTGGCGGATCGGGCGCGACGGATCAATGCCTTATAGTCGTAGGTCCTGAAGGTGGATTCAGTGAGGATGAGCTTGGGCTCGCTGACGAGGCCGGATTCGTGAGGGCATCCTTAGGAATTCGCCGGCTACGAACAGAGACAGCCGCAATTGTTGCCTGCGGAATGGCGGCGCTCATTTTGGAGTCAGTTGAACAAGCGACGCAGAAGTCCACATGAATGACCTGACGGAGAGAAGCCTGGACAGCGTGCAGCTCCTTGATGGAGTTCTCCTCAAGGCCCACCGGGATACAGTGGCCCTTCCTGATGGTGGCGAATCTGTTCGAGAGTGGATCGATCATCCTGGTGCATCGGCGGTCGTGCCATTCTTCGAGGACGGATCTACCATCCTCGTTCGTCAGTTTCGATTTCCGCCGCGTCGCGAGTTTCTGGAAGTGCCGGCAGGAAAGCTCGATCTGGAAAACGAAGACCCGGTCGATGTTGCTCATCGAGAGCTTGAGGAGGAGACAGGTTGGAAGGCAGCACGAATGACCCCCGTATCATCTCTGTATCCGTGCATTGGATACAGCAACGAGGTGATTCACTTCTTCGTAGCGCAGGAATTGACCGAAGGACAGATGTCGCTCTCCCATGGTGAGTTTGTTGAGGGGGTACGGATGCCGTTCGACGAAGCTGTCATGCTTGCGGCCCAGGGTAAACTTCAGGACATGAAGACCGTTGTTGCAATACTGATGGCGCGTGAGCTTCTTCGATCTAACGGTCAGATTTGACAAGAATTGAATACGAAGACGCGACCTCGCGAGCGATTGCTCGTTGCACGATCGTTGACGCCGAT
>JBFIPX010000085.1:0-12634 GCA_041609895.1 Rhodothermales bacterium | reverse complement strand
CCCTTAAACCGATCGTCAAGCAGCGGCGGGGTCGGATATCGAGCGACGAGCGGATCAGAGCCGTTAAGGAGCGCCGCCAGGTCAAGTGCGAGAATGTCGCCGCCGCCGGCCGCAAAAATCAACGACGCTCCCGACGAATGCCGGTAAGGAAAAATCCGGCTGATGCCGGAGGTATCACCGCTTGTGTAGCTGGCGACCTCTCTGATCGCAGTCGTCCGGGGCGAGGTGACGTCGTGCACGACAATCGCATCGGAACCGGGCGCAGACGTATTACGAATAGCCGTAATGACAAGGTGGCGGCCATCCGACATCGCCGTCCGCAAATCCGACACGAAGACGTCGTCTCCAGATGCTCGCCGAATGTGGACGGTTTCGATGATCGAAGGCGAGCCCGGATTCTCTATATCTATGATCCAGAATCCTTCTGTGTTAGCGAGATACGCGAACGGACGACCTGGCTTCTGATCAAACCGGACCTGCGGATAGGTTTGCGAAGACCCGTAGGCTTTCGGGAGGTCCGTTGCGGTGATCCTCCCGACGACATGAACGTTCCGGGAGCGGGAATAGGCGGTATCGGAATCGCGATCCGATTGAGCCGAAGCGGGGCCGGCCGTCCACACTATCGCGGTGACTGAGAAAACGAACGAAAGCAGCCGCGACGAAAGGCTCAATACTAACCCGGTTTGCACTTCGTGACTTTTTGTTGGACGCACCCACCATCGGCAGCGTATCGCGCGCTATGGTACGAGTCAAAGTAAATACCGAGCGAACGCAGAAGGCGAGCCGGAATTTATGTCTTTGGCCTCATAAGTTCACGATTCGGCAAAGTCGACACCCGCGATATCCGCAACTTGAAGCGGCCGTGACGGTAGTACGGACGGCAAACCAAGTACCCCAACCGCCTTATGTCTCACGTCACTGACGAACGAAAGCCTTTTCGAATTGAGGCCGATTTCGAACCAACCGGAGATCAGCCTGCCGCGATCCGAGAACTTGCGGACGGCCTGAATCGAGGCGATCGTCACCAGGTTCTGTTGGGTGCCACGGGTACCGGCAAAACGTTTACGATTAGCCACGTAATTGCCGAGGTGGGCCGCCCAACCCTCGTCATGAGCCACAACAAGACTCTTGCAGCGCAACTCTACGCCGAGTTTACGCAGTTCTTTCCCGACAACGCCGTTGAGTTCTTCATTTCGTACTACGACTACTATCAGCCGGAGGCGTACATCGTTCACTCCGACACGTACATCGAGAAGGACATGTCGATCAATGACCGTATTGATCGACTCCGACTTCGTGCAACGAGTGCGCTGACTTCCGGACGATCCGACGTTATCGTTGTCGCCAGCGTCTCCTGTATTTATGGAATTGGATCTCCAGATGAGTACCGGGCGCAAGTCGTACAGCTTGGGAAAGGAAAAGAGTATGAACGTAACGCTCTTCTGCACGATCTGATCGGTATCTACTACGCCAGAAACGACGTCGAATTCGTTCCAGGTACGTTTCGCGTTCGCGGTGATGTTGTCGAGGTCTTTCCGGCATATATGGAAAGCCTTGCATATCGAATCGAGTTTTGGGGCGATGAAATCGAACGCATCTCTGCGATCGATCCGCTAACCGGGCAGACGCTATCGGAAGAGAAGTACATCACGATTTATCCGGCGAAGCTTTTCGTCACACCGCGAGACCAGTTGGAAGGCGCCATCAAGTCGATCGAGGAAGAGCTGCGGTGGCGGCTTGCGGTTCTGCGGGAAGACGGGCGTGCGCTGGAGGCGCAGCGACTTGAGCAGCGGACGTTGTTCGACATTGAGATGATGCGTGAGGTGGGCTATTGCGCCGGTATCGAAAACTATTCGCGACATTTGTCGGGCCGGAAGCCCGGCGACCGGCCTTACTGCTTATTCGATTATTTTCCGGACGACTTCCTTCTGGTCATCGACGAAAGCCACGTCACGCTGCCACAGGTCCGCGCGATGTATAACGGTGATCGGGCGCGCAAGCTGACCCTCGTAGAGCATGGATTTCGCCTACCCTCCGCTCTCGACAACCGCCCCATGACGTTTGAGGAGTTCGAGGTTGCCTCAAATCAGGCTATCTACGTTAGCGCGACGCCAGGCGATTACGAGTTCGAGGCCAGCTCAGGCATCGTTGTAGAACAGATCATACGGCCTACGGGAGTGCCCGACCCAGAGGTTGAGGTTCGCCCGACGAAGAATCAGATCGACGATCTTTTGGAAGAGATCCGCAAGACAGTAGCGCGCCATGAGCGGGCACTCGTCACCACGCTGACCAAGCGCATGGCGGAAGACCTCGCCGACTATCTTGACTCGTACGGTATCAGCGTTCGCTACCTTCACTCCGACATCGACGCATTGGAAAGGGTCGAGATACTACGCGACTTACGTTTGGGAAGCTTTGATGTGCTCGTCGGTGTCAACCTCCTGCGCGAGGGGCTGGATCTGCCGGAGGTATCGCTTGTCGCCATACTCGACGCTGACAAGGAGGGATTCCTGCGTAGCGATCGGTCGCTCATCCAAACCGCCGGGCGAGCGGCGAGGAACGTCAACGGGCTGATCGTCATGTATGGCGACAACATTACCGGATCGATGGCTCGAATGATGGAGGAGACGACGCGGCGGCGTGCCATCCAGCTGGCCTACAACGAGGAGCACGGCATAATACCCCGGACGGTACTGAAATCCCGTGAGCAGATAATGCAAGGAACGATCATCGCAAACGAGAAGCATGAGGTCGATGGGCCGTCGTCGGGACGCGATGCGGTAGGGCGAGCGCCGGTGGTTGCCGATCCTGTTGCGAAGTATCTCACGGATGATCAGAAACGTGACCTGATCGCAAACCTCAAGAAAGAGATGCTCGAAGCGAGCGAGAACTTAGAGTTCGAACGTGCGGCCGAGCTCAGGGACAGCATCGCGCAGCTCGAGGCCGGCCTGTCATGACACTGGAGCAGGCTTGCGAGCAGTGTCGAAGGGACCCCGGTCTCCATTGACAGTACCGAGCAGCTCGGTTCGTGAGTGTCATTACCGGGGCGTGGGCTCCCACACAGAATCGAAAGTGCCCCGATCTCCAGCGACAGTACCGAGCAGCTCGACACCCGTCAGTCAGTGCCCAGCGTGGGTACCGCGCGGAACATCAGGATTCTCGGGAAAGTGCCCTCAAAACCAGCGCGCGTCGCCTTTTTTTCGGATATCGCGCCCCATCAAACTCAGCTACGTCGGGCTTTCACAATCGATGTTCGGACGACGTTCGGCCGAAGCGAATCTTATGAAGTTACGCCGTATTCGGCTGTGGCCAGGATCAGAAGGCCACCTGATTGCATTGTTGAGCCGGAATTCGGTACATTTTGGGTCTTGCCCAATTTCTTGAAACCGCGGCAGTAACGATGAAAAAAGGCCTCCATCCCGAATACAAATTGATCGACGTTCGTCTTGCGGACGGCACGATCGTGAAGATGCGATCCACGATGGACACCGATACGTTCGTGTCGGAAGTGGACAAGACGAACCACCCGTTCTACACGGGCCGCAGGCAGTACGTTGACACCGCCGGCCGCGTCGAGAAGTTCAACCGGCGCTACGCAAAGAAAGACAAGTAGCGGAACGCGAACTAATTTGTCACAGGCGATCTGCTGTTTACGCGGATCGCCTGTTTTTATTTGAGAAAATTCCCGCGGATGAAAACCCTGGATCCGGTCAGCCTCATCGTCGCCAAACGCGAAGGCCGTGAGATTCCGGCGGATCAAATCACTGCGTTAATTCAGGCGTATACAGAGGGCACCGTTCCCGACTACCAGATGAGCGCCTTCCTCATGGCGTCTTTTCTCCGCGGCATGTCGGCGTTCGAGTCCTTTGCTCTCGCGGAGGCGATGCTGAATTCCGGTCAGATCCTGGACCTTTCAGAGATTCCCGGCCGGAAGGTGGACAAGCACTCGACAGGCGGCGTGGGCGACAAGATATCGCTCATTCTTGCACCTCTTGTGGCTGCCGCGGGAGTGCCGATTCCAATGATCTCCGGTCGTGGACTTGGTCACACGGGTGGCACTTTGGACAAGCTAGAGTCCATTCCGGGGTTTAGGACCGACCTCGATCTAGTGACCTACCGCCGCCTCCTGGCAAACCACGGTCTGGTAATGATCGGCCAGACCGACGACGTAGCGCCGGCTGACAAAAAGCTCTACTCACTTCGTGACGTGACGGGAACGGTCGAATTCATTCCGTTTATCGCGGCCTCGATCATGAGCAAGAAGCTCGCCGAGGGTATTGATGCCCTTGTGCTGGATGTCAAATGTGGTCGCGGCGCGTTTATGGAAGATGAAAGCGACGCTCGGATTCTCGCACGAACGCTAACGGAAATCGGCGAACACTTCGGATGCGAGACCGTCGCATTGCTTACCCGGATGAGCACACCGCTGGGTCGCACTGTGGGAAACTGGCTCGAGGTGGAGGAGGCTATCCGTTGCCTCCACGGCGAAATGGTAGAAGAGGTTACCGAGCTTACCATTGCGCTCGCTGCGGAGATGTTGGTGCTGGGCCAGGTGTGCGATGGTCTGGAGGAGGCAGCGTCAAAAGCCGCGGCCTTACTGGCATCCGGAGCCGCTCTCGAGAAGTTCGTGGAACTGGTTCGTGCGCAGGGCGGAGACACCCAGGTTGTGCACCACCCTCAACGGCGGGGAGTGGCGCCTGTGGTCGTGGACGTAAAGGCCGGAAGAGAACAAGACGGTCAGGTTGCCGAGATCGATTCTCGCGAAATCGGCTTGGTGGCCATGCGTCTGGGAGCGGGTCGACTTTCCGTCGATGAACGTGTGGATCCCCTCGCAGGGATCGAGCTGCTTGCAAAGCGTGGGCAGCGCGTGCAACCAGGGGACACGATTGCGCGTCTACACACGCGCAGCACCGAGCTTGCGGACGCCTTTGCAGACCGTGTTCGAGCAGCTTTCACGGTTGCAGATGGCCATGTCGAGCCCCGTGCGATCATTATGGATCGCCTGTCAGCCGGTAAATGGAGTAGTGATCCGGCCTGACGCTGTCAGGCAAAACCACTGCGGTTCGCGTTGCCTGGTGGTGGAAAGCGTATTCTGTTCGTGTTACGGCCGGATCCACACTATATTGTAAGACTCACAATTCTTCAGAATAAGGCACACCTATCATGTCCATTTGGTCAAGATTCTCGCGCTGGGTGCGCTCGATCTTTGGAGGTGCCATATCGGCCCTGGAAGACCCGCGCCTGATCCTCGAACAGAACATGCGGGAACTGAACGATCAGGTCCCGAAGATGAACGAAAATATTGCAACGGTGAAAGCGAACGTCATGCTTCTGCAGAAGGAGGCACGTCGTTATGAGGCGGAGTTGGGAGACCTCACTTCGAAAGTCAAGGCTGGTATAAAGGCCGGTCGTGACGACATCGCCCAGCAGTACGCCATCCGTCTCGAGGAGATTAAGGAGGCACACATTCGAACGAAAGAGCAGCTGTCGTACGCGACGGCCGCCTATGACAAAGCACTTCAGGTCAAGAAGGCGTTCATGCGGGAAAAGGACCGCAAGATCCAGGAGGCGAAGGATGCTCTCCGGGCGCACGAGCGGGCAAAGTGGCAGGCGAAAATCGCAGACACGCTGGAGCAGTTTGAGGTAGGTGGGGTTGACCAGACGCATGACGAGATGCTCACGCGAATTCAGGAGCAAACTGCAAAGCAGGAGGCTCGCATGGAGGTCGCGCTCGACTCCATCGATTCGGAAGCGATCCAGATCGAAGAGGATGCCCGGACGATACGTGCCTCAGAAATCGTTAAGCAGTTCAAGCTCGAGATGGGACTGGGAGAGTCAGGCGGTGCTTCCGAAGAGCCGCAACTTGACCTTCCGGAGCGCGAGGCGGAGCAAGGCGACAAAACACTCGGGAAACAGCGAACACAGACCGAATAACTCAGTTGGTCATGACTCCGGAAGAATATCAGCGAATCAAGGAAGCCGAAAAGGAACACCTCAGAGCTCTCAAGAAACTCAAGAAGGCGGTCCGCGATTTCGAGCGGAGCAAGTCGATCGCCAACGCGGTGACGAGGATGGGTTCAGAATCGGAATCCGCGCTCGATACCCACAGTGAAGTGGTAGATAAGCTGGCACTTGAGACGGCGCACTTTGAAGCCCGACTCGAGGTCGCGCTGGAATCAGCGGGCGAAAGAGCGGAAAAAGCCTTGAAGGCCGAGGAACTTGCCAAGTTTGACGACGAACTTCAGAAGGAGCGGGCGCGTGACCTCGTTGATCGAATCCGAAGCGAAGTCGGAGCAACAGACGCTCGCGAGCCGGACGATGACAGTGGAACCGGCAGCGGCGTTTCTCCCACCCGCGGACCCGCGGACGAACGGGATGAAGGGCCGCTCCCGGAGAAGACGATTGGCCGCATGCGTGGAAGTGGAAATAGCGGCGAAAAGAAGAGCGACTGAGTCGGGCAACCCTGCATGAGCGAACGGAACACTAACTACACGAAAGAAGCGTTTCTCCATCCCTGGAATCTTGCATTCCTGATTGGAGCGATGTTGATATCGTTCTCCGTGAGTTTGTTCAGCAGCGGAGCCACGTGGCCTTTCGAGACGATCCTGCTTTTTGCGACGGCCATCGAACTGCTCTATCTCGGGATCGTCCCCAGGCAAGATCGTTTTCGTAGAGCGATTCGATCGCAGCGCGCTGCGGAGCATGCGCGTCCCCCCTCTCAGAAAGAGGTGTTTCAGCACCTGTCGAAGCACAGTCAGCGGCGTTATGCGAGACTTCGAAAGCTGGGTCGTGACATTCAGGGCAACTACCGCAAGCTGAGTTACGCGTCCCAGGGTATGCTCGACAGCCACATCAAGAAGATCAATGGTCTGCTCGATTCATATCTCTCACTGTTGTATCAGCAGGAGCGCTACGAATTCAGCTCCCAAACGAATACGGAGGGTGAGGTGATTCGTGCCATTGAGTCGCTGCGGTCAGACATGCAGGACGACCAACCCAAGGTACGGGCGATTAAGGAGCGTCGACTGCGCATACTCGAGCAGCGACTGACACGATTCAAGAAGGGCAGAGAGAACCTTGAAATCATCAAGGCCCAGATCGAAACAATCGAGGATGTTGTCAAATACATTCATGAACAGTCACTGACCTTGCGTAATCCCGAAGAGATTACGTTCCAGCTTGACACGTTGCTCACCGAAGTTGAAGAGACCCAGCTAGCGATCGAAGAGATTGAGGAAGTTTTCGCCCGCCCGACCGACATGCTTGGTGATATGGATACCTATACCGACAGTGACAGCGACGAAGAGAGTACCCGTCAGGCGACGCGGGTCAAGTAGATAACGTTCTCCCACCCACCCATAACACACTGAAATGGCCTATAGCAGTCTGCTGCTTGAGGTTGACGAACGCGGCATCGCATTGGTCACCATCAACCGCCCGGACAAACTTAATGCGCTCAACCGAGCAGTAATTGATGATCTCGAGGACTGCTTCCAGGATCTCGATTCAGACGATGACATACGATGCGTGATACTCACAGGCGCCGGACATAAGGCCTTCGCGGCGGGCGCCGACATTCAGATGTTCCGCGACATGGGCGAAGAAGACGCCGTTTCGTTCGCGCGCAGAGGACAGAACGTGTTCAACATCATCGAACAGTGTACGATGCCTGTCATCGCCGCAGTAAACGGTTTTGCGCTCGGTGGCGGCTGCGAACTCGCTCTCGCATGCCACATACGGATAGCTTCTGAGAATGCCCAGTTTGGACAGCCTGAGATAAACCTTGGAATCCTACCCGGATTTGGCGGGACACAGCGTCTGCCGCGCATTGTGGGGCCAGGCATAGCAGCGGAAATGATTCTTACCGGCGAGCGCGTTTCGGCAAGTCGCGCCTTTGAAATCGGACTCGTGAATCGAGTGTCGTCCCCGGATGCGCTCATCAAGGATGCCCGGGCCGTCGCCGCGGTAATTGCGGAGAAGGCACCGCTGGCTATCGCGTATGCCATCGAGGCTTTTCGTGCCGCCGACGAGATCAATTTCGAAGAGGGCCTCGAAAGGGAGGTTCAATTGTTCGGGAGGGCATTCGGAACGCAGGATGCTGTAGAAGGCGTCAGCGCCTTCCTCGAGAAAAGAAAGCCGAAATTCACCGGCGCCTAGAGAGGTTTTTTTCCACCCATGGAAATTGGAGCAATCGTTCTCCTTATTGTGCTCAGCGGGTTGTTCTCTGGTTCTGAGATCGCCTTTGTCGCGGCAAACCGACTCAGAGTAGAGGTATTCTCACGTCGATCCGAGATCATCGGGCCCGTAGTCCGGGATTTCGTCAACAACCCGTCGAAGCTCCTCACCACGACTTTGGTAGGCAACAATCTCGCGCTCGTCGCCTACTCTACGATCATGGCGATACTTCTCGAGCCAATTTTCCAAGGACTTTACTCGAGTGACTTCCTTACGGTTGGAGCAACGGATCTGCTCACGTTGGCAAGCCAGACGATCGTTGCGTCGGTGATCATTCTGGCATTCGGTGAGATCTTGCCCAAATCGATTCTCAGGGAGATACCGACGCGCTCGGTGTTCGCGCTTGCCCTGCCTCTGAAGGTCACCTACTACCTTCTGCTTCCGATGATCAAGGTGGCGGAGCTTACGTCCAACGCACTGATACGCCTTTTTCGAATCGATGCCGAGACGTTTTCGCAGTTCATGCGCCGGGACTTTGAACTCATTCTCGAGGAAAGTCTGAAACGCGGAGAACTGGATCTGGACGAGGATGAAAGTGAGCTCCTCTCCAACGTACTCGCCATGAACTCGATACGAGTGCGTGAGTCCATGGTACCGAGAACAGATATCGAAGCGATTGAAGACACCGCGTCGCTGGAGCAGGTGCGCCGCGCGTTCATCGAGACAAGCCACTCTAAACTCCTCGTGTACCACGAGAACATCGATCACATCGTGGGCGTGGCATTCGCATTCGATCTGTTCAAAAACCCCGAAACGATTTCGGATCTTATCCGGCCGATCTCGGCGTATCCGGAGTCGAAACTCTCAAAAGATCTACTGCGTGAGTTTCTCAATGATAACATGTCGGTTGCTCTCGTCGTGGATGAGTATGGCGGCACGGCAGGACTCGTCACGCTGGAAGACCTTCTTGAGGAGCTCTTCGGTGAAATCCGAGACGAATTCGACGAGGAGGAACGAATCGTCCGCCGAATTGACGAGAATACCCTGATCGTTAGCGGACGCGTGGAGGTGGACGAGCTTTTGGATCGATTCGGCTTCAAGATTCCAGGCGGCGACTACGAAACGGTAGCCGGCTACCTGATGGAAAAGCTAGGCACGATACCGGACGTAAAAGAGGTTTTCGATCTCGACGGATTCTCGTTCAGCGTTCTAGAGTCCGCAGCTAATCGGATAGATCTAGTCAAGATCATTCGGAAGGAATAGTCCGAGTCGCGTCTTCTCGCCGGGCGAACTCGTAGATCAGCTTCACGTGCCGATCGACGTCAGGTAACAGTGCCATGCGTGCGAGTCGAGCAGCCGGATGTTCGGAGAGGCCCCGAGGACTCACACGTCCCATCCAGAGTTCCATCTTGTCCTTGAGTGCGCGCGCGGTTGGAAGCTGACCGGCACCGAGATGAACCGCGTAGAACGCCTTCTTTCGAGCAAGCCTGTCATAGACAGCTACATCGTTCGCTGAGGACGGACCACCTGTCTCGAGCATGGACCCGCCGAGCAAGTAATCGTGATAACTGGAGGGGAGATCGAGTAGCGTTTGTGCGACCAATCTAGCTACTTCACCGTTGGAGCCCGCTTCGACCGCTCTCGCAGACACCACAGAGATCATCGTAAGTGTTTCCTCTGCGACCAGTCCGGGATCAGCCTCCGGAATCTCGCGAAGTACCGCGCTGGCTACTTCTTGCGCGGTAGTAACCGTCCCGGCGACCGCGAACGCCGTAAGCCGCGCCGCTGCACCCGCGGAGATATCATCCCGCATGGAGTGTCCGTAGTTCCATCATTCAGTCGGTACGTCGGAGTCGTCGTCACGGCCTATTGCATCGCGCATCTTTGTATCAGCCTGGATATTGCGGAACTGGTAGTAGTCCATGATTCCAAGGTTACCGGCACGGAACGCATCGGCAATGGCTTTGGGTACTTCGGCTTCCGCCGCTACCACACGGGCGCGCTGCTCTTCGACGGCGGCTTTCATTTCTTGCTCGCGAGCGACCGCCGCTGCACGCCTCTCCTCCGCCTTTGCGCGTGCCACCTGTAGATCCGCTTCCGCTTGATTGGCCTGAAGAAGCGCGCCGATGTTTTCTCCAACGTCTACGTCAGCGATATCGATCGATAGGATCTCGAACGCCGTCCCAGAATCCAACCCTTTGGCAAGCACCACTTTCGAGATGGAATCCGGGTTCTCCAGAACCGCCTTATACGAATCTGCCGATCCGATAGTAGAGACGATGCCCTCGCCTACGCGGGCGATTATCGTTTCCTCACCCGCACCGCCAACAAGCCGGTCGATGTTGGCACGAAGTGTAACCCGCGATACGGCGCGTAGCTGGATGCCGTCTTTTGCAACCGCGCTCACAGGCGGTGTCTCGATGACCTTCGGGTTTACCGACACCTGCACCGCTTCGTACACGTCGCGGCCGGCAAGATCAATCGCTGTGGCCTGCTCAAACGAAAGGTCTATGTTCGCCTTGTCTGCGGAAATGAGCGCGTGAACCACCTTTTGAACATCTCCGCCGGCGAGATAGTGCGCCTCAAGTTGAGGCGCCTCAAGGTCAAGCCCTGCCTTGTGGCCGGTAATCATGGTTCGGACCACAAGCGCTGGCGGCACCTTTCGCAACCGCATCCCTACGAGGTCTCGAACTAGCTTCAGCCGTACGCCGGAGAAGAACGCCGTTACCCATAGTCCGACCGGGATCAGGTACAGAAACAAGATCAGGCCGAGCAGAACGACCAGAATAATCAGGAGACTTGCTCCGGAGAGAATGGATTCCATGGTCACTTATTGAGGTATGCCGGCGTGGTCCCGTGTTAGTCTGATTTGAGGTAATCTCCACTCTGGCCGCCGGTTTTTGCCAGCAGATGAATACCCGTGATTTCGATATTCTTTGACACCGACTTGAGCATGTCGTAGACCGTGAGAGCTGCGACTGAAACCGCCGTCAGCGCTTCCATCTCCACACCGGTTGCACCGACGCTTTTGGCGTACGCTCGGATCTCGATCGAAGTCTCTACGTCGTTGAGGCTCAAGTCCACGTCGATACCCTTGAGAGAAACATCATGGCAGAGCGGGATCAACTTGCTGGTCTGCTTCGCGCCTATGATTCCTGCCACCTGTGCAATAGACAGTACATCTCCCTTCCGCACCTCGCCCTCTTTCACAAGATTGAAAGCTTCCGATCCCACGCGAACAGTTCCGGTTGCGACCGCTGTTCTCACACTGCTCGGCTTGTCTGAAACGTCGACCATATGCACGCCTCCCTTAGGGTCGACGTGCGATAAGATGGATCCCTCTGGCATCGTGAGTCTGGGGCTGGTGATGGGAATTTCTTTGTGTGGGATTAAACGAAGATAGCCGCGTGCTGTTCGCGGAGCAAGATGAAGAGGTTGTCAGCCACCAATCAGAATCATGGGACGGTCATTTAACTGAGATAGCTGCTGCATACCGGCATGGTGCGCTGCCTTTCGGTCGACCGCGGAGTCAATCAGGCCAAGAAGTTCAGGGTCCGATGCTCCAGATCGCATACGGTCTCGTAAACTCACCTCTGCCGAACCAAAAAGACACACTTTGAGATTACCGTCGGCCGTAATCCGCAGCCTGTTACAAGTGCCGCAGAAGTGATCGCTCATCGACGAGATGAACCCGAACATACCGTCGAAGCCGGGAATTCGATACGATCGTGTCGTGTCGTTTGGTCCGTCTTCGCACTTCTCGGTTGCGCCATAATGTTGTTCGATATCGCGCAGCATATCCGCATACGGAACGAAGAGGTCGTCATTCCATCCGTTACCGGAAAACGGCATGTATTCAATGAAGCGCACTTCGACAGATTTGGACTCGGTCAAAGCGACGAAATCCGCAACCTCGTCATCGTTTACCCCGCGCATGACAACGCAGTTGACCTTGACGGGATCGAATCCGACGTCAAGCGAAAGGTCGATGGCCGCCAGGACTTGATCAAGGCCGCGGCGACGCGTTATCGACAAGAAGCGATCAGGTCTGAACGTGTCGAGACTGATGTTAACTGAATCCAGTCCCGCTTCTCTAAGAACCGTGGCTTTGCGATCGAGCAGGAGACCGTTGGTAGTCATGGCCAACGACTGGAGGCGATCGATGTCGGCGAGCCGGGCAACCAGTTTTTCAACTTCCCGCCGCACGAGAGGCTCGCCACCCGTCAATCGAATTTTGCGAACACCCGCATCCACGAACAATCGTGCCAGGCGCTCAATCTCCTCGAACGAAAGTATGCTGTCGCGCGGGCTCAACTCCACACCCTCCGCCGGCATGCAGTATCGACATCTCAGGTTACACCTTTCAGTCAGTGAGATCCGAAGGTATGAGTGCCTTCTACCGAATCGATCTGTCAGCGCTTCGGTCAACGGTGCGATGGTAGAGTTGAATAAAATGATT
>JBFIPX010000084.1:0-12691 GCA_041609895.1 Rhodothermales bacterium | reverse complement strand
GTCCACGTACTCCGCGGCAATCTCGTCGGCTCGCAGTGCCGGGTCGGCTGAGGAATCGGCTGCCTGCTGACAGCCCGACCCGAATGCCGTGAGGCACACTATGGCGCCCGTTGTGATGATTCGTCTGTGGGTCATTTTCTTCGAAGTCGGATCGTTGGGAAACCGTCGATTTCCGAAACTTACAGAACGCGGCAATCATGCACGCGCCTGTCTGAATCTCTGGCATCTGCGAACAGCTTTGTTTAAGCGAAGTCGCCTTAACGATACGTACCTTAAATCATGAATGAATGAGAGGGGACGATGCAATTCTGGTTGAGAGTAGCATCTTCGATTGATCGCTTCAGCGAGCGCACGGGTCGCATCGTGTACTGGTTGACGTTTGGAGCGGTGATTATCGGAAGCTTTAACGCCGTAGCACGATACCTCGACCGATACACAGGTCTCGGTCTAAGCTCAAACTTCTATATCGAGCTTCAGTGGTATCTGTTCGGAATTGTGTTCCTGCTCGGAGCCGCCTACACGCTTAAACACGACGCCCACGTTCGGGTCGATGTCTTCTATGGGAGACTATCGAAGAAAGGACAAGCGTGGGTCACGCTCATGGGCACGATCCTCTTTCTTTTCCCATTCTGCATTTTGATGCTGGTCGTATCGTGGCCTGCCGTACGCAATTCTTGGGCGGTAATGGAGATCTCACCCGACCCTGGCGGTCTGCCGAGATATCCGATCAAGACGGTAATACCGCTCGCTTTCGTACTGCTGATCGTGCAGGGCATTTCAATGCTGATCCGCCAGATCGCGATCATCCGCGACGCAGTTGGAGAAAATGAAGCGCCGAACGGATTGTCGGAGGCGGGTCACCTATGAGCGGTGATTGGCTGGGTCCACTGATGTTCGTCGGCGCCCTGGTCCTGATCTTCTCAGGCTACCCGGTGGCCTTTGCGCTTGGGGGAACGGCTCTCTTGTTCGCATTCCTAGGTGTTGAGATGGGTGTCCTTGACCTCGGCCTGCTGCTTGCTATGCCTGAAAGGACCTTCGGCATCATGTCCAACTACGTACTCCTCGCCGTCCCGTTCTTCATCTTCATGGGTGCGATGCTCGAGAAGTCGCGCCTTGCCGAAGACCTGCTAACAACAATAGGAGTCCTTTTCGGGGCGATGCGCGGGGGGTTGGCGATCGCCGTCGTCTTTGTGGGTGCGCTTCTTGCCGCAGCCACAGGCGTGGTCGGTGCGTCGGTGGTTGCAATGGGTATGATATCGCTACCTGTCATGTTGCGATACGGCTATTCGCATGAACTTTCGGCCGGTGTAATTACTGCTTCGGGAACCCTGGGCCAGATCATTCCCCCAAGTGTAGTCCTGGTCGTTCTTGCTGATCAGCTCGGCATTTCCGTCGGAGATCTCTTCATCGGTGCTCTGGTCCCGGGGCTCATCCTGGCCAGCCTCTACGCGCTGTATTCCCTGGGCGTGGCTTTGGTAAGTCCGGAAAAAGCTCCCAGTCTTCCCAAATCTGAGCGAACCACGAAGGGTTTGGCCCTTGCTCGCCGCGTGGCCTTTGTGATGCTTCCTCCTCTCGCCCTGATACTCATCGTTCTCGGCAGCATTTTCGCAGGCGTCGCAACACCCACCGAGGCAGGAGCACTCGGAGCGCTCGGCGCCGTCCTCCTCGCACTCGCCAACCGTAGGCTTTCCTTGCATTCTCTGAAGGAGACCATGGCGGAGACGACCCGACTAACCGCGATGGTGATGATGCTGTTGATCGGATCAACAGCCTTTGCACTGGTTTTCCGCGGACTGAACGGTGACCTGTGGATAGAAGGCATCCTGACGAATCTTCCCGGCGGTATCATTGGGTTACTCCTCGTCGCGAATTTGGCCATCTTCGTATTGGGTTTCTTTATCGACTTCTTCGAGATCGCGTTCATTATCATACCGCTGTTGGCTCCGGCTGCGGCGTTTATGGGGATAGATCTCGTTTGGTTCGGCGTCATGATCGGAATGAACTTGCAGACCTCATTCCTGACGCCTCCCTTCGGATTTGCGCTGTTTTATCTTCGCGGAGTGGCACCCCCTGAAATTTCTACGCAACAGATCTATCGAGGGGTCGTCCCATTCATCATAATCCAACTTGTAGGCCTGATCTTGATCGTTCTCTTCCCGCAATTGGTCAACTGGGCGTACTAGCACAATGTGTACTGTTAGCGGCCTCGGCCCGTTCATGCAGTGAAGACGCGAGGCGATAACTCCGGTCAACAAAGGAATCGTCTGAAAGATGAACTCCGAATCCGACAAGCCTGATCTCGATCTTCATCGGCGCCTCGCGGATCTCGAGTCGAGGATCGTCGATCTCGAAAAGGAAATAGCCGGTCTTCGGTCAACGTCGACCCAGCGGGATCTGTCGTCCCTGGACGTGGGCGTCGATGACGAAGTAAATCAGATCGCCGCGGCCGATGGACCGGAGAAGCGTATCGTGCCGCCCGTGATGGGGCCGGGGGTTGATCGGGCAGCCAAGCCGCCACAGAAGCAGCATAAAGACGAGCGGTCTGAATGGTCCAAAGAGCGCCTGGATTCCGTTCGATCCGCGCTTCGGAGCGAGGACATCATCAGCAAGCTCGGAATCGGTCTGCTACTCGTAGGCTTGGCCCTCATGTTCAAGTTTGGAATAGACAGGGGCTGGATCACACCTCCGTTTCGGATTGCAATTGGATTTGCCTTTGGCGTGATCCTGATGCTCGGCGGGTTCAAAGTGCAGGAACAGCGGAGGCGATTCAGCCGCGTCTTACTAGGGGGCGCGGTCGCAACGTTTTACGTAACGATCTTCTCTGGGTACCAGCTGTATGCGCTTTTCCCGTACGAGGTGGCGTTTGGCCTTACGGTAGCGGTCACGACCGTTTCATTCGCCCTCGCCATCCGACAGGACGATGTCGTACTGGCTATCATCGCAACGGCGGGTGGTCTTGGCACTCCCTTTATTTTGTTCACAGGAGCACCCGGCATTCTGTGGCTTGTTCTCTACACGTGCTTGATCTGTGCAAGCGCCGCAGCCATCTACATGTTACGTGGATGGCGATGGCTCCTGCTGGTAGTTGTCGCCGGAGGGTGGGCTGTGCTTACGCATGTCTGGTTGCAGATTCAGGATATCGGCTATTTGCCGACCGCCGACAAAGTCGTCTATCAGGTCGGCGTTCTCTTTTGCCTCGGTCTCTTTGGAATTCTTCCGGCGGTTCGGGAGATGCTTGTCGGCCGGGATCCTGATAATTGGCCGGTGCCGAATCTTGCTATCAGGCTGGGCACCTTGGTCGATCGGCCCGGTTTGTGGCTAAGCGTCGTTTCGCCCCTGGTTGCACTCGCCCTTTCGCGAGGGGTGTGGGACGTCACACCGGTTGTCTGGGGTGCGCTGGAGATAGTATTTGCGACCGCTTACTGGGCCGTTTATCTGTTCAAGAGAACGTCAGAAGACGACGCGGTACTCTCAGGGTTTGGAATTGCCGCGGCGCTCCTGTTGGCGATCGCGTGGTTTGATGTGTTCACGGACGACTCGCTAACTCTACTGGCGTTAGCTGCGGAGGCGGGTGCGATATTGATAGTAACGAGGGTCCAGAGCGACGCACCCCTTCGACTTCTGGGTCACCTTCTTTTTGGAATCGTTGCCCTTTGGGTCGCAGCGCGATTGTCGACCGTTCCGGAGGATCCATCGGTTTTCCGACTAGAGGTGCTCGTACATCTGGGCGTTGTAGGGGGTCTCGTTGCGGCGGCGACCGCCACCGGGGCGCCTTCTGCAAAAAGCGCGTATCGAGTGGTGGCGATGCTTCTGCTGGCGCTCGCGTGGTCAAGCCTGTTCGCGAGCGGCTCGGTGCGGTTAATAGCCTTGTGCCTACAGGCGGCTGCGGTGATGGTCTGGGTCGACACCGTCGAGGATCGATGGCTGCGGTACACGGCCCACTTCCTGTTCGCAGCACTTGCCATGGCGCTCCTCCAACGCGCGACAGAAATGCCCGCCGTGATACCCCCACTTGTCAACGGTCCGTCTCTGGCGGACTTGTCCGTAATCGTAATTGCAGCAGGAATCTCCGCAGTCGTACGGGATCGACCCGCGGCACTCGCATATCGGTTCGGCGCCTACGTTGCTTTCCTGCTATGGTTTTGGCGGGACCTGGTGCCGCTGGAAGATGGGCACGCGTACGTATCCATAGCCTGGGGCGCCATCGCCATTTCCTTGATCGTCGTTGGTTGGCGGTCTGACAGAGATCTTGTTCGACAGACTGGACTCGCCACTCTGGCAGTGGTCGTACTGAAACTCTTCGCGATCGACCTGTCGGAACTGGACCCCGTTTGGAGAATCGTGTTGTTTATCGGATTCGGTGGCCTGCTGTTAGTAACGAGCTACCTATTCCCGGCCATCTGGCGCGGGCCCTCTGACGCACACCGCGCGGCGGCGGAGCAGACGACGGGCTCTGACGACGATCGTTCTTAGCCCGACATGACCCGGTACAGAACGTCCGGTTGTATCATGTGGCCCCCATCGTAACTCACCACTTCGGCATCAATATCGATAGCGGCCAGGCGTCTTTGCTCGTTGTCGGCGTCCGCTGGCGTAAACAATCTGTCCTTCGTGCCGGCGACCAGAGTTACTTGGCAATCTTTCATTGCTTTGCTGAACCGGGCCGGCGGTATGTCCTCGGGCGCTCCCGAACCCCACAGCACGAGCTTTTCAACTCGTGGCGCCACTGATGCCCATCGGCAGGCCGTGTGCGCTCCCTGCGAGAACCCCAGGGCGCTGACTGATTTCCGATCGGCAAGAGAATCCTCATACACCCGATTCAAGAATTCCTGATAGTCCTTGATCTCGCCAAGCCGGTTGTCACGAGTCATCCACGAAGCCCCGACGCGGCGATGGCGATCGATGTAGAATCGCGACAGACCTTCCGGTGCAACAAGAAAGTAGTCTTGAACGTGGTCGAAATTTGCTAGCAGATCGGTTGCCAGTTCGCCGTATCCGTGCATGAGTAGCCAAGCCTGAGCGGAGCCAGGGTCTCCGGTTGTAAAGTATCTGGCGGTACGCGTGGTAGGAATACTGTGCTCTATCACAGATTCTCTGCGCTGAGGATCTCGCCGACGATCTTCATGTGGTGATTTGTGTGCACCCTCACGAATCGTATCCATTGCCTCGAATTGAGGTGGCCGAAATATGGGTGCTCGAAGGTTTGCCGTGAACTCTTCACGGCTTCGAGATGCTCGTCGATTTGACCCATGTTGCCAAGCTGTTGCCTCAGATCTTCGGTCAGGCGTTCTGCCGAAATGACGTCGTCCGGTCGCGCCACGGACGGCGCTTTTCCCACGCCGCGTGGTATCAATCCCGACCGAAGCACCAATCGACCTATCGGTTTGATCGAACCTCTTGTTTCGGCCTTTCTGCGGCCGGCAAGGATCGCGACCACCGATGACAGTATCCAGCGATTGGATTTTGAGACGTGCGCAATCTGCTGAACAGGTGACCACGCGGAGATCCTCGGAACCACTCGATCTCGCGATTCAAGCGGGAGCCCGAGTACGCCGTGCATTTCGTCGTACATCTGCCGGGTGCGACGGAGGTCTGACTCGATCCCCATGGTATGGCCTGAAGGTGGTATGTGCCATCTTAGGTTGCGCTCCTGAAGGCAAAGTCCTGGAACGCAAGCTCCGCCGTGCCCATCCATCGGTAGGCAGCCCGGCGGTACTCCATAAAGGAATCAAAAATCTTTCTGTACTGAGCATCGTCCGCCGCAAAATCCTCAAGAATATTGAAGGACTCCGTGCGTGCGGCTTCAAGGATGTCTCTGGCGAACGGCCGTAGCGACACGCCGGCTGCGAGAAGACGTTGCAGGGCAGGAGGGTTTTGTGCGTCGTATTTCGCCATCATCCCTACGTTCGCCTCTGCAGCGGCTGAAGCGAGTGCTTCCCGATAGTCTGTCGGAAGGGTGTCCCATGCGGTTCGGTTGACATAGAATGACAGCCCCGGTCCGGGCTCCCACCATCCGGGATAGTAGTAATTCCGGACAATCTTGTGGAAGCCGAGTTTCTCGTCATCATATGGACCGGCCCACTCGGTAGCATCGATAGCCCCTCTTTCCAGCGCAGGAAAGATCTCGCCTCCGGAAATTAACTGTACGTTGACTCCCAGCCGATCCATGACCTTTCCGCCGAGCCCCGGTATCCTCATGGTGAGTCCTTTAAGATCGCCCAACGAGTTGATTTCTCGTCTGAACCACCCTCCCATTTGTACACCAGTGTTGCCTCCAGGGAAGTTGATGATGTTGAAGTCCGCAAACAACTCGCGGGTAAGGTCCAGACCACCCCCGTAGTAGAACCATCCGTTGAGCATGCGCGCCGTCAATCCAAACGGCACACAAGTGTCAAAGGCAAAGGCAGGGTTCTTTCCGTCGTAGTAATAGCTTGCGCTATGGCCCATCTGAACCGTGCCCGTTTGGACGGCGCCGAGCACTTCCAGGGCAGGCACGAGTTCACCACCCGGGTATGCACGAATTCGAAAACGGCCATCGGTTAGCGCACTTACGCGTTCTGCCAGGACTTCGGCGGCACCGTAGATCGTGTCGAGGGATCTGCTGAAACTCGAAGCCAAACGCCAATTGACATTCTTCCTCGTCTGGACCGAGGGTGCCTGGTCACCGGGATCGGGACTGCTGCAGCCGGCAGCTATCGCTCCGGCGCCGGCGACACCTGTGGCCGCTTTCGTTAGAAAGTCGCGCCTCTTCATAGCATGCCTTCTGTCTATAGTGGTAGATGATCCGTGGATTTATCGCTCCCCGCACCGCCCGTCAACCGCGTGGCCTCAGCGGTCGCATAACCACCTCGGATACGAGGTAGTTGTCTCCCGTACCTATGACGTGCAGAATCGTGGAAGCTACGTCTTTCGCAGTCATCGGATTGGGAGAAATATCGACTCCCGCGACTTCGAAGAACTCGGTCTCGATTGAACCGGGATAGACGCAAGTGACCTTGATACCGTCACCTCGAAGTTCCTTCATGACGGCGTCACTGAATCCCCTTACGCCGAATTTTGTCGCGTTGTAGCCGCTAATGGATGGATTACCAAGGAGTCCGGCTACCGAGGCGATGTTTATGATGTGACCACCGAAACCGCCCTTCTCATTTTGTTTCTTCATGGCCGGCGCTACGGCCTTTGTGCACAGAAACACACCGCGTAGGTTGGTGTCCATCATCGTGTTCCAATCATCGACGCTGAGCTGGTCCACCGGTCCAAAGCTTCCCAGTCCAGCGTTGTTAACCAGAACGTCGATTCGGCCGGAATCATCCAGAACCGACGCGATAGCATCTCGTACGGATTGCTCTTCGGTGACATCGCATTCAACTGGCTTGAAACAAGAACCTAGTTCTTCTGCGGCATTGCGTAGTCGTTCCATTCTGCGGGCGAGTCCATAAACGGTAGCTCCCCCGGAACAGAGTTGGCGGGCACACTCCAATCCAAGTCCGGCGCTGGCGCCGGTAATGATCACAACGCTGTCTGCTATATTCATGATGGTCGTTAAACGTGTTACGAATGATGACTACTACGGAACCGCACGCCCGAGTTGGCGCGACGCAGGCCGATCTCGGTTTTTTACAGTCTTCCAAGCAACGGACGCGCGCCGGGGGATTGATGATCCATGGGAGAACTGTGGAATCGGCCAAGGTGATGGAAATTCTTTCGCCAATGTTGTCCGGTGACCGGCTTGCCAGGATAAGCGACGTCGTCTCGAATCGGACCCGCACCGTTGTCAGCGTAGTTGAGGGCGCGGCCAACATGGGCAACGTCAACGCCGTGATGAGAACAGCTGAGGGATTGGGCTTCTTCGAGTTTCATTTGGTGTCCGGCGGGGAGGCGCTGAAACATGCGCGGCGTTCGAGTCAGGGCGCTGAAAAGTGGATGGACATCACGTCGTGGGACTCTTCGTTTGACTGCCTTCATGACCTGAAGAATGCCGGCTACAAGATCGTGACAACGAGTCCTGATTCGAAAGCCGAGCCGCTGGACGTAATCGACTTCACCCATCGTACGGCTCTTGTCTTTGGCAACGAACTGGACGGTGTCTCTGAAGAGGCGATGAGGATGAGCGACGTTATTGCGAGGGTAGAGCTGGCCGGGTTCGTCGAAAGCTACAACATTTCAGTAGCCGCGGCTCTCTGTCTTTATCACGCGTATCGCGATCGGATGTCTCGTCGCGGCTGCCAGGGAGATCTCGGTCAAGAAGAAATGGACGTGCTGACGGCGGTCTACGCCATGCGCGCTGTGCAACGGGGCGAAGCCATAGTTGCGGAGAGTCTGCGACGCGAGAAGTGAGGGCACGCGCATGCCCTGACATCGCTTCACCTTGTAGGCACCACTGTGCTTACCAGGTGCGATGAAGCGCTGGCGTTGGCACGACGGGCCTTGCGCTCATTGGCCGCGAGAGGTCCGATCGATTCCGTGGCGGCAGTAGCTACCGACTCTCAGGTGTCACGGAGATGCCGTAGTAGTCGACGTCCATCGGTGGCGATGCATTCCAGTCTTCATATGAATGCGAACCATCCGACTGATAGTGCAGCCGATAGCGACCCGCCGGCAACATGACAACGGTGTTGACCATTCTGTTCTTCCGAGCGCCGCCCGCGTGCTCCGTCATTCGATAGGTCATTTCCCAGACTGCCTGACCGTTTCCGCGGTCCTCGATCCAACCATAGTCGTACATATGACCTTCGGAGCCTTCGCCGATCGCGTAGACGCGGACGCGTGCATCGCGGTCGATCGTAAAGTCGGTGTATGCCTCTTCATTGTCCCCTACGCGAACGATCTGTGCGAGAGGCTTCTTGTCCGAACGCGGGTCTAACGTTCCGATGCGATTGGCGTCGGTCGGATTAGCCGGAACGATAGTCATCCCCCATGCAGCAGGGTCGAACGGGCGATCCGAATTCCATTCATTGAACGCGTGCGAGTCGTCGGTGATGTAGTGCGCCTCGTAGTTACCGGCGTCAAGATCAACAACCCGATCGTACAGTCGATTCTTCGACGCTCCCCCGGCGTGTTCGGTATCGGAGAAATCCATTGACCAGACTCTCGACCGGGTGTCCGCATCCATGATCCACCCGTAGTCAAACATGTGGCCGCTACGCCCTTCACCGAGCGCGTAGATACGGAGAGCTATTGGCGCACTTAGTGAGAATCCGGCCGTTCGATGTTCGTCATCTCTAACTTCACGAATCTTTACGACTGCCTGCGACAGCGGGACATTTTCGTAGTCAAAAGTTGATACGTTGCGGATGTCACCCGCGTTTGACGCCAGCAGCGTGATCCCCCAGAAATCCGGATCGTAAGGCGGCGGGGCATTCCATTCGGTTGTCGAATGCGAGCCATCAGAAACGTAGAAAATCGCATACCGGCCCTGATCGAGTCGAAAGCGGTCCCTACTCATGCGATTCTTCTTGGCACCTCCCGCGTGTTCGGAATTTCGTCGATTCATCTCCCAGATTTTGCGTCGCGTAGAAGTATCGATAATCCAACCGTAGTCGTATCGATCTTCATCGATCATCTCGCCAAGGGCATAGATGTCGACCTGCATGGGTCTTTCGAGTTCGAAACCACGAACGGAGTAGTTGTCGTCTTCTATTCCGGAAATCGTGACAAAAGCGCGACCCAGAAAATCCTTCGCGAGCGCTTCCATGTCGGACGTTCGGCGGACAGAATTCGTCGTTCGCACTGTAATGCCCAAGTCACCTCGAAGCTCGTCAAACTTTTCCTCCCAGTCACCCCAATCGTCCCACTTGTTGCGGTCCAGGATTTCATCTACGACGTTGCGTACCACGTCACCGATTCCACCATGGCTCCAATGCGCTTCGTTCCAGTCGAGCGAGGATGCGTAGTAGACTTCGTATGCTCCGGCGGGCAGTCTGACCTCAGTCTTTGTCTCGAGCAGACTGCGACCACGCCGATCGGAGTCGGAGTCGTCGAAGTCCCAAACGGGCGTCCGTGTTGCAGCGTCCAGTATCCACGCATTCGACGACAGCGGCCTGGTTTTTCGCGTGTCGAGGCACGTCGCGGTTATGGTGACCGTTCCGCTCTGTTCAAGAACAAATCCTTCGGCGTGAACGCGGCCGAGTTGTACACCGAAAATCTCAGCAGCTGACGTCGTCTGGGCAATGGCTTTCGACAGCGTGCCGGTCAGAAATAGAATGAGCAGCGCGAATGCGATAAACAGCAGTCGAACCCGGTCCGGAATGGCAGCCGAATGACTGAAGAAGTGCCGGAATTGCATTTTCCGCTATCAACCTCGTTTGAGAGAAGTCTCCTGGTATGGACGGGTTGACGTAAGGATTGTCACAAAGTTACCCTTTGGGCGGGCAGACGCAACCCTTCACTCAGCTGCCCCAAACACTACCAGCAGTTCGAGGTCATTGTCAATCTCAATAAATCGATGATCCGCATCTGCGGCAACAAACAGAACGGCTCCCTGAAGTGCGGCGAGGGTGTCGCCCTGAACAAGAAGCTTGCCGGAGCCGGAAATCACGTAGTAGATCTCGTCGCGCTTGTGAGGTTGTTGGGTATCGGTGGCACCAGAAGAAAGTATGTAGATCCCGGCGCTCATCGACGGGCGGTCCAAAATCTTCCGGTACCGGTGAGAGGTGGCCTTCAACTCGGCCATCACCTGCTCGACCATGAAGGACTTGGCGGCTGCGGCTTCTTGTGCGTCCTGCCCCGCCCGCTCACGGCCGTCGAGAGAAGAGAATCGCCGACAGGCTTGATGACATGGAGAGTAAATGCATGATGTCTTCTTACCTACGGTGCGACCGCAATGCCGGTCGTCATCCCGAAGTTACCTTTTGTGGCATCTGACGCGATGATCCTCAAGTCGTAAACGCCCGAAGGGACATTCTCGAAGGTCGTTGTGTATTCGCTGGTTCGGCCGGCATAGGCCATTCTTTTCATCTGCACGGTTCGTCCAGCGGATTCGAGATACGCTTCGATAGTGATGTCATTGCTGTCCCACATGCCGCCGGGCTGAGTAGGGCACCCGCACAGCATTGTGACGCGTGCGCCGATGTTGATCCTTCCGGTCGCCGCCGTCGCCTCGATGAGTTCGACCGTGAAACCGTTCAGCTCGAGAATAATTCCTTCGCCGGCGACGTGCTGCCCGGGTACCACGAGCATCCGCTTACTTGATCTCATCATCGATCCGGGAGTGCCTAACGGAGCGAACGCCTCAATGTCGACTACCGTCGGCTGAGCGATCGCAAGGTCCGCCACGAAGCTGGCTGAACCTTCGGTGGCGAAGCGCACTGAATCGCGGTGCGCCGGTGCGACCATGATTCGGGTTGTATTACCCGTGCTGCCTTTCTGAACCCCGTCGGCCAACACCTCGCCTGTGGCAGCATTTCGGATTACGATCCGAGCTCCTCCTACATTCGAGCCGATAATTTTTGCGTCATGGGAAACCGCCCTTACCGTGATCGAAGTGGGGGTCGCCTCCTGAGCATCGGACTGGGCGACCGCTGGCATTGTTGAGAGTAGCAGGATCAGCGATATTGCGGCGCAGGGCCCGGTTCGGATGTCCTTGATGATTCTGTCTTTCATTAGGGCTGATTTGTTTGACTTGTATATGATATCCGATACACGACTCCACCTTGGTCGTCGGACACCAGCAGTGAGCCATCGTGTGTAACCTCAAGGTCGACAGGGCGGCCCCAATTACTCTCTCCCTGAAGCCACCCTTCCGCAAACGTTTCGTACGAGATCGCATCGCCGTTATCGTCGAGCCGGACCAGGCTGACGCGGTAGCCGATCTTCTTCGTTCGATTCCACGACCCGTGCTCAGCGATGAAAATCTGGCCGTGGTACTTCTCGGGGAATTGCGTGGCTGTGTAAAATTCAAGGCCGAGGGCAGCAACGTGCGGGCCGAGTTCTTGAACCGGCTTTGCGTACTCAGACGGATCGGCGTCGCCTCCGAACTCCGGGTCAAGTATGTCGGCGCCGTGAACGTATGGGAATCCAAAGTGCATGCCTGGCGTCGGCGCCCTGTTCAACTCATCAGGTGGGAGGTCATCTCCCATCATATCGCGGCCGTTATCCGTGAACCACATCTCGGATGTTTCAGGGTGCCACGTGAACCCAACTGTATTGCGCACGCCTCGGGCGAAAACCTCGAACCCTGAACCATCAGGATTCATTCGTGTGATGCTCGCGTACGGTTCTTCTCGCTCGCACACGTTGCACGGTGCTCCGACTTGTACATACAGCCTGTCGTCCGGACTAAATGCGATATACTTCCAGCCGTGCAGCCCGTCAGTCGGGAAGCGGTCCGTCACCAGCTCCGGCTTTGGTGGTTTGGTGAGGTTATTCTCAATCGAACGATACCGCCAGATCTTGCTAATTTCCGCGACGTAAAGGTCGCCATCGCGGAAGGCGACCCCGTTCGGGTTTTCGAGGCCCGTAGCGATAACATGACGCCCCTCTGCGTATCCATCCCCGTCCTCGTCGCGGACAGCGTAGACGCTGCCCTGCCCACGAGTGCCAATGAAGAGAGTACCCCGCTCGGTCATCTGGAGAGATCGCGCACCGTCGACGCTATCTGCATAGATGGAGATGGAGAACCCGTCCGGCAGCAAGATCGAATCGAGTGGAGTCGAGGTCGGTTGGGCCGAGCAGCCGGCAAACGCCACGCAGC
>JBFIPX010000083.1:0-13057 GCA_041609895.1 Rhodothermales bacterium | reverse complement strand
CTGTCGGGATTATCCTCGGTAATTTCTCGGTAGCGAAGAATGGCGTCGTCGCTCCGGCGAAGCTGATTGTAGCTTTCGGCCAGCATGAAGGTTGCGCGCTCACGATCGTCATCCGAGAGAGAGGGCATCCGTCGCGTGAGCTCTTCGACCGCCCGTGGGTAGTCGCCCAGCTCGTAGTAGATCTCGGCCAGCACGAGGCCAATCCTGTCAGCGTATGGGGAGTTTGGATTGCGTCGTGCCAGTTCTTCGAAGGCCCGGGACGCGGCTTCATAGTTCTCTCTTCGCACCTCAGTGAAACCGATGGCGTACCGTGCGATCGGTGCGATCTCCGAAGCACTGAATTCGGTCGCCGAGCGACGGTAGTAGCGAAGAGCCTCCTCCAGCTCGCCATCGGCCGCAGCGGCCTCACCCATCCAGTACAACGCCTTCGCCTTCAGCTCATACGTGGCGTCGCCCTCGAGGACTTCAGCGAACCGGTCGATCGCTGCTCTATGTTCGCCATGCTCTACGTAGTACGTTCCGAGGGCAAGTGTTGCGTCGTGAGTCAGTGGATGCGTGGGGTAGAGGCGACTGAAGCGCTCGAAAAGGTCTGCAGCAGTGTCGGAGTCTCCCAAACCCAGAAGCGACGCAGCCTCGTAGTACATGGCGTCCGGCGCATGCGCACTCGACGGATGCTGCTCCTGGTAGTCCTCAAAGGCATCGGCCGAAAGCTCGAAAAGCCGATCCATGAAGAGCCGGTACGCATGCTGATAATCTTCTTCAGCATTCCGATTCGCCGGCTGTCCAACCGAAAGCGAAAGCGGTGCGATAGCGAGAACGAGTGCGAGCGCTCCGATACGCACGGCCCGAGAAGCCGCTTGTCGAAACGTGATTTTCACGGGATTCGAGGTGGGGTACATGAATGGCGTGTGGGTAGTCGCGCCGAACATCCGTCTCGGGTAGACGAACGAACTCTCCGATTATTGCCCGCAGGGCCGGTGTGGGAAGTCGGCAACAACAAGTTAAGTCAAAGAAATGCTTGTTGTTTGTACTGATACCGTGACCGGCATTCAGAGGTTCGTAAATTCATAATTCTTGTCGAACAACGGTGATTTTCGGTGGTCAAACTCATTTACCGGTTTGCATTGCCGATATCTATCCGTAAATACCTCTTAGGAAGAAAACAAGGCTGATTCAAGCATGGAAATGGAAACCGACGTCGCTACCGACAGAAGCTCCAACGTGGAGACGCCTGACCTCGATTTCGACAGCCTTCCACTCGAGGATTGGATTGACTCCGCCGAGGAGTGGGTGCGCGAGAATCGAACGCTGGCCCTGCTAGGTTCTTTCGCGGTCGGAGTTTTCGTTGGCGTCATGATGCGCGACTGACCATCGCCACATTCTGCCCGAGAGCGCTCCGACGCGCGTCCTGATAAATCGAATAATTTCCTGACAAGATGTGGAGGTGATAAAGTGGCTGACAACAGTCCATCACCGGAAGAGATTAGCGACAATCCACTCAACGAGAATGGCAATGCGGCCACGGTTGAGGAGGAACTGACTGCCAACGGCGACGGCACGTCGTATACCAAAGAAGAGTTCGTCAAGGCCAAGAACCAGATTGCGGACCGTCTTGGTCGCATGAAGGAAGACCTGGCAAAAGTCGACACGGAAGATGTAGCGCGGCGCGCCGGTGAGTGGGTCCGTGAGAACCCGCTGCTGGCAATATCAATCGCTGCCGGCGCAGGTATTCTCATGGGTCGCGGACTCGTCGCACTACTAACGCCGTCACCACCACCTCCGCTACCCGAGCGTGCGCGGAGGCGAGCACGGGCACTGGCATCATCGGCACATGACTATCTCGGCGACATTGGCGACACGATCTCAAGCCGCGCCGTCGACACAGGCTCAATCATAAAGAAGAAAGCTGATGAGGCAGGTGTCGAGCTCACGCGAAAGGCGCAAGAGTTCTCAGATGAACTTACCCGTCGGGCCAGCGACGTAGCGGACGCGATCGCGGAAACTGCGGTCAAGGCTCGGGAGTCCGCGTCGGACAAGGCGCAGGAATTGCCTGATCTGCTGAAGGAACATGCCGGGCAAGGCCGCGACTTTGCCGACTCGTTGCTGGGCACTATCAAGGCGGCAACTGCAGCGCTCGTCGTGCGTCGAATCGGCGACTGGATACGTCGCGCCTGAAAAGGCCCCCTCGCCACTGCCCCGACGCGATTGCAATCGTGCCCACAGTTCGCTCATACGGAACCGACTGAACTGAATCCCCAACCGCCCCACACGGATTCTGTGGAATAAGTATGAGCATTGTAGCGGTAGGCACGGTTGCCCTCGACACGATCGAGACCCCTTTCGGCAGGGTCGACGGCATTCTGGGCGGTAGCGCCACGTACATCAGCATGGCGGCGCGCTACTTCGCCGATGATGTGCATCTGGTTGCCGTCGTCGGCAATGATTTTCCAGTTGAGCACATCGATTCACTCCGCAATTGCGGCATATGCACCGAAGGTCTGGACGTTGACGACAGCGGTGCGACCTTCGCATGGGAAGGACGATATCATTACGACTTGAATGATCGCGAGACAATCGCGACACACCTCAACGTGTTGACGGACTTCGCTCCGGCAGTTCCGTCCGGCGCCCAGAAGTGTCGCGTGGCTTGCCTCGGCAACCTGGACCCGGCGATACAACAGCAGGCGCTCGAGCAGATGGTCGCCCCCGATGTCGTCATCTGCGATACCATGAACTACTGGATCGAGCAAACCCCCGATAGCCTTCGCGAGACGCTGAAACTGATCGACTGCCTTATCATCAACGACGCGGAGGCGCGTCAGTTGGCTGACGAACCAAATCTGATCCGTGCCGCGCATGCGATCCGCTCGATGGGCCCTGAGGTGCTCGTCATCAAGAAGGGGGAACATGGTGCCCTGCTATTCACAGACGGAAGCATTTTCAGCGCACCGGCATTCCCCCTTGAAGACATTTACGACCCTACGGGCGCCGGCGACACGTTCATGGGTGGATTTGCAGGGTACCTGTCACATTGCCGTGACTACTCCAGCGAGTCTCTAAAGAAGGCGGTGATCTACGGTAGCGCCATGGCGTCTTTCGTCGTCGAGAAGTTCGGTCCGGATCGGCTCTTCGCACTCTCGAAGGAAGAGATCGATCGGCGCGTCGACAGCTTCAGGATCCTGGCGGAGATCCCCGAAATGTCGCCTTTACGAGTCGGGTGACCGCAGGGCGGCACGCGATTCAAGAGATGCGAGCGTCGAATAGGTGAAGGGACCTTCCGGACGTGCCAGCGGATCAACAAGACGAAGCGAGTGATAGCCGGGCGGCTCTTCCGAACCAGGCGTCAGGCTCTTGCTCCCGCTAGGGGGCCCAATCTTCGCGGACGAGAATCGGCCCAAGAGCAACTCAAGGCGCTGAATCTCCTGTTTGAGCAATCCGGTGTCCAGTTCGTAGTCGCGCCTGAGGCCCTCCAGCTCACGACGGCTTTCGTCGAGTTCCGCTTCGAGCCTCGATAGACGAGTCCAGGAAATCAGCTCGCCACCGTCGTTGCCATCCAGGTCAGGTTCTCCGGTGCCCGCTCGTCCTCGACGACGCGATACGGCGATTCCGAAGACGGTTCCCAGCAGTGCGGCCGTAAACGCCGCGACAGCTACGGCGGACACAGCGAGCGACTCGGTCAGAAGTGTTCCGTTTTCTTCCGACATACAGACCGGAAACGTAGAGGTGAGAGTTGAATAAATGTACAAATGAAAGGATCGGAAAGCAGGTGCACGGAACTTGCCCAACACGACCTTTATTTGCAATTGATCTATTATCACGCGATGCCGATCACCTGATACACCACGTATGAATCAATTGCCTCCAGGGACCGTCTGGCTTTGCCTGGGATTAGCGTGCGGCCTGGCTGCTTGTTCGCCTTCCGACTCCTCTCGGCTGCGACTGGAAGAGGGTTGGCTGCATCTCGACCTCGGCCGCCGCGCCTCGAGCGAGTTGATCGGCTACTATGCCGGAGGCATGCTCCGTCCGCCGTCCGACCCGTTTGTCGCTGGCCTTGTCGCGCAACGCGGTAGTCGTTTCTATCTGAACCTCGACAGCCTCACGGTCATCGATAACGTCGCGGCTGGTCGGCTTCGATCGGTTGCCTCGGGAGAACCGTCTATCGGATGGGATGACTTCGCCATCTTTGTCGATGAGGCGTATCCCCGCCTGCGACAGCAGCCGCCGACGGCAAGGCAACTGTTCGATGAAATCGGATACCGAGGCCCCGACGACCCGTCCTGGATGATTGTCGAGGTAACGGGTGTCATGTCCACCATGCGTCGGCGTGTTGCCGTTGAAAGGTCTCTGGTTTTGGACGCTCTAAACAGGTACCAGGAGGCCGGCGAGGCGCTCGTCTACGCTCCGGGGACTGCCTTTGTAGCAGAACACCTCGAAGACGGCACCGTGCGTGAGGTTACGGCAATGCGGAAGCGCGAGGATGGCCACTGGGACTTCTTCGCCTACGGCCCCGACGGAACACCTGTGACAGAGACCGCGGCGAGACCACGGGCGCTTCGAGTCCCCACACAATGCGTCGGCTGTCACTTCGGATCGAAGCTTTACGAGCCGGAGAAAAGCTTTCCGGCGGACGCCGCCGACGGGCCGCACGGGCCCCGTGAATTGCACGTGGACGACGCCCTGCGGAATCCGGATGTCGTCCAGTTTTTCGACGAGCACCGAAAACGAAGTGACCACGTATTGGGCCTCTATGGCACTCTTCTCGTCTCGCGATTGCTGTCCGGCGCATCTGATGGCGTGGTCGACTCTCTCGATGTTCAACTCGAGTTCTTACCGCCGGAATTACGGCCCGGTTGAGTCCAAACTGAGCAGCCGACCGTGGTGATCAATCCGGACCAAAGTATATTCGCAAACAAATACCCCTAGCCGACATGGCCCTCGGAAAAGTCAGCCTCATCAATAGCGTCTTCTACGCCCATCATGGCGTGATGCAAGAAGAGCACCGCATCGGCGGTCGGTACGAAGTCGACGTCGCGATGGAGCTGAACTTTGAGGAGGCTGCCGCGGAAGACGATCTGACGAAGACGGTAGATTATGAGAGCGTGTACGCTCGCGTACGGGAGATAATCACGAGCAACAACTTCTACCTGATTGAGAGACTCGCATACCTGATCGCGCACGAACTGCTGAAAGGCCAGCCAATTCTCGACTCGGTCGAGGTTACGGTGCGAAAGCCAAACCCGCCTGTTGGCGGTCCTTGCGACCACGCAAGTGCCGTCTACAAATGCTCCCGATCCAACGGCTAGCAGCACGCGGCACCGCGATCGTTAGTACTGGAACCCCAAAGTCAGTGTATAGGTGAAGTCGTCCGCCGACGCACCGACCCAGGTGGCGATCGTGAAAGTGTCGAGTACGTGCGCCCACAGACCTCCGCCGTATCCCTGATGCCAGGTTCGGTTTGGAGCGTCAACCTCCGTCCAGACCCGTCCGTTATCGATGAAGCCCAGTATGCCGCCGTCGCCGTTGGCAAGGTAGGCCGAGAAGCGAAACAGCCGAAGCCGCATCTCCAGATTCTGATAAAACGCAGTGCGGCCGGCAAAGCGGGTGCTTCGATGGCCGCGCAAGTTGTTGGCGCCGCCCAGCGTGCTGGCATCGTAGAAAGGAAACGAGCCCATCGTATGCTCGACGCCGATGCGGGCAGCAAACGTCAACTGAGGCGAAAGTGATGGCGACGAGTAAATGGTAAGGTCGGATCGAATCTTCCCGTAACTGTCCGTTGCATTGCGGATGCCGATGTTGGCGACAAGGTCGTTGCGCATTCGGAACCCCTGCCTGGGATTGCCCGGATGGTCAACTTTCGCAAATGCAGCAGTTAAGTGAGCCCCCGTAAACCACTGATCATCGAAGGAGCTGGGTGACACGCCTGCCTGAGGCTCTCCGACGAAGCGATCGGCGTCCTGCTTCACGTCTGTCACTTTGATGAAGGTGCCAAGCTCAAACGTCGCGCCCAGAGGGTGGTGCATCCGGAGTCGGGGAGAAACATTCACCTGAGTGAATTGGGCCTGGTAGAACTTCCGATCATCCTCCTCATTCTCCGTCTCGTTTCCGAGCCCGTAGAAGTTCCGGATGTTGTTCGGTGATAGCCACGAGGCATCGAGCAATACGTCATACCCGCCAACAGCCCGCACGAAGTGTCCGCGGTACACGATGTTAAAGGCGCCGGTCTTCGCCGCGAAGTTCGCGAGAAACGTATGCTCGCGAGCGTAGGGCAACTTCTTGAACCCGTGTGATACCGTTCGAATGCCTCCGCCAACGAAAATGCCGTCGTCAGAGTTGCTACCAAAAAACGCGCGTGGGAATCGCGAATTGTGTTTGTACTCTTTCGGGTTGTAGCTCGTCATGAAAGGGTCGTCCGTTCGCGTCACCTTTGCTGATGCAAGCTCGAACGTATTTCCCTGCTCGGTATCGTATACATGAAATCGTGACGATAGAGCGCTCTCGTCATTGAGGAACCAATCTTTTCCCGGACCCCCGATCGCGCGGACGGTTATCGACGGGCTCGAACCCTGCAGGTCGAAGGTGTCATTGCCCCCTAGTCCGTAAAGGCGCAGCTCGTTGGTCTCTGATGCATCAAACGAGCGCTGATAGATCTGCTTTCGAACCTCGCCCTCCTTGCTCGTCTTGTATACCACGACGTCGGTCGTCTCTTTATCCAGAGGCCGAACAACGAAGCGCTCATGCTTGTGGGAGCCGACGATGTCTACGGTGCCTGCCAGTAGCTCGTAGTACGTTTCGGCTACGTCGGAAAGCTTCTCCCGGCGCACTTTGAGCTTGAGAGCGATGTCCTGCCCGACCAGTTCGTAGATCGGTTCCGGCAGTTGGCGCACGGCTTCCCCAATGACTTCGTCTGTCAAAGCCGTTTGGATATGGTTTGCCGCCTCCAGCCAGTCAGCCCGGGTCAGTGCCGCGGTGAACCTGCGGTCCTGCTCAAGCCCGTTTCCCGTTAGGCCCCTGATGCTACCGTAGTCTTGCTCGAAGTCCTGAAATTTCGGATCGAAATATCTGGCGAGCGACGGAAAGAGGCCATTCATCTTATTGAAAGCCCAGTCGCGATCGCGAGGAATCGGCTTGAAGTGCCGGCCCTTGCCTTCATTGTCGAACGAGGCCCAACGCCACTGGTCGCGGTGCCGATCCCAATCGCTGATGAGCATGTCGAAGAGCCGCGCCTTTACGAACATCTGTTGGTCAACGTAGTCGTCGTTATCGCCGTTGATGCTTTCGTACATCTTGGAGGCGCTCTCCACATCCTTGGAACGACCGTATCGGACCTCGTCCGACATGTCGTCGTCGGGGCGATCTTCGAACATCATCAGCCGTCCCGCGACGAGGTCGCGGAATGGCTCGAGACGCCTATCGTCGGGCACGTAGACAAGCCGCGGATCCGTATAAAAGATGCCGATCGCGCGGGCCATGGGGGGAATCATATATGCACCGTACGGATTGATGCTGGTCACCTGATCCTGCACGATGTCTACGGCAATCGTGTTCTTAAGAGAAGGCGGTATCGAGCGCGATGGGTCCTTGTCCAGCGAGCGAAGAACATACTCCTTGCCGTTGGCACCTTGAAGCCGGATGGACGTGGTCTGAAGCCCGCCACCCCGCTTGACGGGGGTAAGGCCTCCAGCCGTGCGGCCCATGTCGAGGTAGGGCGCTGCCACGGGCGTCGTCCACAGGTCACGGTGATGCGAGCCGAGAAAGGTCCGTTTTAGTCCGCCGGCACCGTACCCGGGGTTGATGGCAATTACCTTCACGCTGTCGGAGTAGTCGGGGTATTCAACTGACGAGCCTGGAACTCGGGTATCCGGAACTCGCGCGGCGGCATCTTTTATTCGCGTGCGAAACAGTAGGGTGGGCGCCTCTCCAGCGACTTCTGTCCTCCAAAACGCGAGCCACACGGAGTCGTCGTCGTAATAGTGCAGCGACGCATAGCCGCGTACTCCGGCGGCAAAGACCGCGTCGTGCCCGCCGGTGACGGGCGACAGCTTCGATCCTGAGCCTGACACGACATAGTGAACGGGATGCAGAAATGACCCGGCTCTGAAATACTGCAGATTGTGCTCATGCCCGGAGGCATAGACCAGATTCTCGTGCTCTGCAAAGATCCGATCCATAGAGCTTCTCAGTTGCCGATACCGGTGGTGCCCAAGGTCCTGCTCGGACGCCCCGAAGTATCGAGCGTAGAGTAGGGGAATGGATCCGAGAATCGGGAGCGGCACATACGCCTTCTTCCACAGCTGGGTCACAGGAAACAGATGGTCATGTAGCGTGAAGAAGCCGGCGTGCTCTCCATTCGAATGAAGCGGGTGATGGCCAACAACGAGCAGCTTCTTGTCGTCCTCATCGAGGACCTCTTCCCGAAGCTCGAGCAGGAAATCAGCAGGCTCTTCGATCTCGTTGTTCCCGTCGTCACCAAACGATTTGGCATGATCGGTCAGCCACCATTCCGTGTCGATGGCGAGGACTGTGATGTCGTCTGTGAGGTCCACTTCGGCCGGACCGGGAAAGCCGTCGTCGGGAACGAAGGTGTTGCCTCTATCGAGGTACTCTTCCACGAAGCGCTCTTGCCTGCGCACCGACTCCAGACCTCCGACGCGGGAACGGTTCCAGTCATGATTTCCGGGTACGAAAAGGATGCGTCCCTGGAAGTCCTCGACGGCCTGAAGAATAGTCAGTAGCCGGCGCTCAGCCTTCGCTCGGCCCGCGCTGCTCGAGTCCGGCAGACCGCAGCAATAGATGTTGTCGCCAAGGAAGATGACGGCCGCGTTTTCGTTGAGAGGCTGAAGCTCCTGTTCAAGTGCGGTCAATACCGGGTCAGGTCGGTCGGTCGCGGGCGCACCGACGTCTCCGACAAGAAATATCCTGTAGGTCTCTGCAGCCGAATCCGGGGGTGTTTGCAGGTGCCATTCCGTATCGGATTCGGCGACGTACAATCTGGTCGAGCCGCAGGCCGCGAACCAAGCCGCTGCCAGCGCGCAGACGAGAAGACCAGCGAATCTCAGCCGCCTATTGTGCAAAATGCCTCTCCTGAATTACAGAAACGAAAGGTAGTGTTGGTGATCACAGAATAAAGGTCCGCACTTGACACAAAGGCGGTTGTTCAGCCAGAATCTCCTCCGGTAGCGAGTGATGTATCCGCTCGGGCTCGGTAAGTGAAGGAGGCAAGGCGACCATCTTTCGAAGAACCCTCAGTGGAGAGATATAATGTCCCGTCCGCTGAGAATGTGATGCCTTCGGCCTGAGGGAAGATGTCGGGGTTCAGAAATGAACTGTAGACCATGTGGCCATCCGATGAAAACGCAGCGAGGGAGTACGACTTGGACGACAGAACATAGATCTCGCCGCTGATTGGGTGGACATCGATTCCCGACGGTTTGAAGCGCGGGAGTCGCAGCAGCTCCCGAACCGATCGACTCACCGTTCCTTCGCGCGGCGTCAAATCGCTCTTTAGAGCGTCGATGACCAAGCGTGGTTGCGGGAGTAGGTTGCCCGAGGACAGCGAAAAGGCGAAGACCGACTTCATCCCTTTCCGGCCCTTTCCCGCGAACTCCTTGCACGCGATCAAAAGCGTTCCTGTCGCTGTTTCAAACGAGAGCCCCTCTGCGTCGCAGGATTTCGGAAGGCCCGTATTGATACGCGCAGCGTCCAATTTGGTGGAGCGCCAATAGGGTATGTGATACAGACGACCGTCGCTTCGAAGAACGAAGATGGCTTCCGCGACACGAGCGAGACCCTCGTAGTCTCCGTCGTCGCCAAATCGTTTCCTGTCGAAGAGCCGGCCCGTTCGGCCGTCGATCACGAACAGATCCCCGTCTTCGTCGTTAATCGCCGCAATCGAGTCGCCTTCCAGCCACGTAAGGCCGGAGACTTCTTCGAGGCGCCGGTCGAGGGTTACGACCGTATCGGGCGCGTCAAGATCGTAGGGGAAGGGTGATTGAAGAATGGTATTACCTCCCCCTGCTTCCTCACACTGCGCAGCCGTTCGACCTGACACGAGGACGGCAGCAAGCAATAGGCTCGGCACGATAAGACTACGAAGCATAACGTCGGGTGGAGGTCCGGCTGGCAGGCAAGTTGAATCTCATATGCCCGTCAAGTTCCTTGCGATCAAAGGTTACTATTTACTATTGAGAAGGATAGCGGTTTTCAATACGTTGCGCAGGCGAACCCGGTCCGGCACTCCTCTAGATTAACTCCATGACTGACCAGGAAAAGAACGCGGAAGGCAAGTCGGATTCGAATTCAGGAGGCGAATTCGGATCTCGCGACCAGAATGAGCAGGCGGCTGGGCAATCGCGAACCGACGGTGGAGATCAAACTTCGAACGACGACAAGCCGAAGAAGAAGATTGGGACGCGGAAGCGGGGCGTCGAGACGATGTTCCGGTCGGCGTATCGAGCGCACCTCGACCTTACGGCTCTCGCCGATACCAAAGCCAACATCATGATCAGCATTAACGGTTTGATTCTGTCGATTATCATCGCGTCGATCGCGCCGAAAATCGACTCAAACGCCTGGCTCGTTGTGCCCACGGTCATCATGCTCGTAGGATGCGTCATCGCGATAATCTACGCAGTTCTTGCGGCGCGGCCCCGGTTGAGTCCGTCGGAGGGTCTCACGCTTGAAGAGGCCATGCGAGAGGACGCGAATCTGCTATTCTTCGGGAACGCGTCCCAGTTGTCGGAAGAGGAATTTCTACAGGGTTTGGAGTGGGTACTTACTGACCGCGATGCCGTGTATCGCAGTATGATGCGTGATCTGTACGGTATGGCGCGGGTTCTTACCAAGAAGTTTATGCTGCTCCGTACGTCCTACACCGTTTTCATGATTGGTATTGCCGTAAGCGTTCTTGCCTTCATAATTGTCTTCTTGAATGAAGCGACTGCTGCTCCATAGACTGGCGCGGCCCCGATCATATCGCCGCGAACCAACATCGTCCGGAGAGACTAAATGATCGTAAGGTATTGGGGAGTCAGAGGTTCGATGCCGAGCCCGGGGCACTCGACGGTACGCTATGGCGGCAACACCGCCTGCGTCAGTGTCGAGTCCGGCGGCGACATTCTGATTCTCGATGCGGGCACGGGGATCCGAGAATTGGGCAAGTCCCTCAAGGGAACCAATAAGCGCATATTCCTTGCACTGTCGCATAGACACTACGATCACATTCTCGGTTTTCCGTTGTTTGCACCCCTGTTCGAGGACGGGCGAATCGTCCATCTGATCGGATATCCGGCTGAGGATCAGACCTGGACGCCGCTCGAGCTCATGGACGGCGTCTACTGGCCCGTTCGGCCGGAGGACCTTCGATCGGATGTTCACGTTGTCGGCGAGGAGGGATACGAAATGCTGGCGGAGTCAGGTCTCATGGTCGACCGTCTGCCCGTCAATCATCCCGGCGGAGCGCTCGGATTTCGGGTACGTCATTCTTCGCGGACCTTCGTTCATATCACGGACAACGAACTGTATCCTCCGGGAGAACCGGCCGCTTCGTTCCAGCAACTCGTCGAATTCTGTGATGGCGCCGACGTGCTGTCGCACGACGCCCAGTATCTCGACCGGGAGATGCCGATGAAGGAGGGTTGGGGGCACAGCCTTGCCTCGACCGCGTGCCAGCTTGCCATCGAATCACGAGTCCGATCCCTGGTGCTCTTTCACCATGATCCTGACCGAAGCGATGCCGCACTGGATGCCCTCGGTGAACGCAGCCAAAACGATCTGTCGTCCTATGATATCGCCCTGATGGTCGCCTACGAAGGGCTTCAGTTTGACCTCGAGCGGACCGTCACGAACACGACCTTTGAACCAGCCCCTCCGATTCCGAACCCATGAAAACTTTGATGCTCTTGCGCCACGGAAAGTCTGATTGGGACGCTGAGTATGGATCCGATCACGACCGGCCTCTGGCGAAGCGTGGCGAGAAGGCGGCGAAGAAGATAGGTCGGTTTGTTAATGCAATAGATGAGGTACCTGGACTGGTAGTCAGTTCGACGGCAGAGCGGGCGTACCGAACGGCAATGATGGCCAAAGAAGCGGGTCAATGGGACTGTGAAATCAGGTCTACAAGACGTCTTTACGAGGCGTCGCCGGTGGATCTGCTGGACGTCCTGCGCGAGATCGACGATTCGGTCGAGTGCGTCATGCTCGTAGGTCACGAGCCGACATGGTCGTCAACGATCAACATGCTGACCGGCGCCAACGTGCGATTTCCGACCGCGGCGCTCGCCCGCATCAACTTCGCACGCGATTCGTGGGCGTCAATCGGAATGAACGCCGGTCAGTTGGCCTGGTTCGTCGTGCCCAAGTGCTTGCCTGAACTCTAATCGTTACGGCTCAGGACGCGTGCGCACGGGTCGGCGACAGGCTGGCCGCTATCTCCAGAACGCGCTCGGGATGCATCCGCGTCTCCATGTCGGGAGGCGTCGGAGCAACCGTGACACGAAGAGCTCGCAATCCATTGGCCCCCTGGAGATCATCGAGGAGCAACTCCTCAATAGTGCCTTCCTCGAAATAACCGGCCGCGGTAAGGTATTCCAGATACCGACGATACTCGGATGCCTCGCGAGACTGGGAATAGACGATCGCCACGTGTCCCGGTTGCGTCAACCTCTCGCTGGTGCCACGGATCAGCGCCTTATCTATGCGCTTCTTGACAATTTCGTATCGCACGTTGTACGCACCGTCAACGTCGAACTTCTTCTCGTCTTCTCGAAAGCGAATCGAAAGCGGGATGTTCTGCACGAGAATGAGGTGAGCAGTCTCGAGAGCAACGGGAAGGTCGGGCCGAATCTTGTCCAGCTGCCATACAATTCCGCACGTCGTCATCAGCTGCCATAAACGCAGGTTGTTGAGGTATAGAGGGTCAAAAACCTGCTTCTCTACGAGATCCTGACCGACGTAGATGTTGTAATCAACCCCGTCTGTCTTGTATTTCTCGAAGTAGTGGGGAAACATCGATTGCGCGGTTGATTGCTGCGCGTCGAGGTAAGAAGAGATCGTTTCGTTG
>JBFIPX010000082.1:0-13102 GCA_041609895.1 Rhodothermales bacterium | reverse complement strand
TTCGATGAGGCGGTTGCCGTACACGACAATCCGCGGTCGATCGCCAATTGGATCATTCACGAGGTACTGCGCGAGTTGAAGGACGATGATCTAACTTCGATCAGATTGGAGCCTTCGGCGCTTGCGAAACTTGTAGCCCTCATTGACGACGGCACTATTTCGGGCCGCATTGCAAAAGACGTGTTCGCGCAAATGGTCGAGAGCGGTGAGAGTCCCTCATCGATCGTCGACAGAGACAATCTTGACCAGATCAGCGACCGCTCGCAACTCGAGCCACTCGTCCGATCCGTCGTCGAATCATTTCCCGATAAGGCCGCCGAATATCGTGGCGGCAAGCAAGGTTTGATCGGTTTCTTTGTCGGTCAGGTGATGCGGAAAAGTCAGGGGAAGGCAAATCCGGAAATCGTTCGATCGATGCTCGAATCGAGCCTGGAAGGCTAGAACCCTAACGCGTGCCTTGGCATAGGAGGCCAGGCAAACGACGCCGCTTCGACTTACTATTCTTCGCCACCGCGATCGTTTAGTCGGGCAATTCGGCGAACGCCGGTCCGGCAGGACGACCCTCGATTTCCACCTCCTCGACCACCCTCTGGTTGTAGTGCACCGACTGCGAGAAATCGCAAGCGATGATATAGTATCCGGCCCAGATTATCAGAAGCCCCACGAGTTCCGTAACGTAGAGGACCTCAACTACGCCGGCGCGCGCAAAGGACCCTCCAATTCCGGGAAGCAACGCTCCTACCGCAATAAATATGTTGCCCCACGCCCGGTTTCTCAGATCGGCACCACTCTTCCAGTACTTCCATGCCGACCACGCCGCACCTCCGATCAGGAAGATCGCAGCATACGTGTTGACGAAGGGTGAGAAGAGCCGAACCCAAGTCCACTCCAGGGCACTGCCGGACAAACGATAGGTCTCGACCGCCTCATAGTTTATCGGCGACAAAATGACGAACGCCGCCGCAATCGTGATGAATGTGACCAGGACGACGGTGAGTATATGTGCCGTCCGACGTTTCAACAACAGATAGACGGTGCCCTGAGCCAGTGGCGCGCCGCCGAGCAACGCGCCACTGATATACCAGGACTTGAACACGACCGGATCCCAACCGAAAACCGTAGTCAGACTCTCGGTAAGTGTGCCGACGCCGTACATCACGACGCCGAAGGTCCACCAGGCCAAATAGAGTGCACTTGGCTTGGAGCGCCAGTGTCTGTACAGGACGAAAGCGAAAACCACCGAGACAATGGTCGTCGCGATCGGCATATAATGGACGATCGTTCTCACGAGACCTCTCGGGCTATGAATTCGCCAGCGTACGACTGCCGTCTGGCTGGAGGACGTACTCGAACGTGTAGTACCGCTCGGGATCCGAGAACGGATCGACAGGATCCGGGGCGCCTTGGTAGTAGCTGAGAATCTTAAGCTTTGCGTACTTGCCGTCCGCTGTTCGGATCGCCAGGTACCTGCCCGGAATCGGCGACAGTACCATCAGCTGCGGATTGTAATTGTACCAGCCGTTACCGGATCCCGAAGGGATTGCATACTTCTCCGACGAGTCGACTTCGTATCCGGAGGCCGGCGCTTCCGTCAGCTCTTCGAAAACGCCCTCCATCACGATGACTCCGCCGTTTCCGGGTCCGCTTGCCCCGCCGTTAATGATGATGGTTGTACCGCGAAACCCTATGTCCCACTTCGACGAAGCCGAATCAGCAGCCGAGAAGTTATCGCCCGACGATATGATCATGTTGTCTCGAAGGCTGAAGAGCGTAAAGTGGCCGGTGGTTCCTGTGGGCTGGCCCGTAACAGGATCACGACCCGTCGCCGGATCGGCGGCAACATCGGTAACCAGAACGGTCTCGACTTCTGATCCCGTGTCGTTCGCTGAATCGCTGTCGCAGGCTGCAAGACCTACGGTCAGGAAGACTGCCAGTGTGGTTCGGTAGATGACTTTGTATAGCATGGTTTGCAAATGGTTGACTAGTTGGTTCGAAGTTCGATTCCGGCGAAGACCAAACGTCCGGATAAAGCTGGAATCAGCTCAGGATCCGTGTGGTCGAACAGGTTTCGGGCACCAGCCCTGACCTTGACTCGTGACGTGATGTCCTTTGTGGTTGTGACATTCCAGAGCGTGTAGCCCGACACGTACTCCGAGTCGTCGTCCAGAATCAGATTACCGTTTCGGTCGAACAGGCCATACCGACCCTTGTACGTCCCGCGAACGGATGCCGTAAGTCCAAGGCGCTTTACGTGGTAGCGCAAGTTAATTGATGCCGAGTGTCGCGAGCGCTGAAACAGGCCGCCGTATTCTCCCTCGGTGACGCGCACATCCCGACCATCCACTCGCTTGAAAACGGAGCCTTCCCTGATTTCGTCGAGCACATCCAGATCCGCGGTATCCAGAAACTGATATCCCAGGTCCACACGCACGGGCTGGACAGGATTGAGTCCAACATTGATCTCGACGCCCCGCGTCCGGATGCGATCGAGGTTTGCGTATGAGAAGATCTGTTGCCCGCTGGTCTGCTCTGCAACAAGGACCGTTTCGATGAGGTCTTCAATTCGATTATCAAACAGGTTAACCCGAATCTCGACCTCATCGGACAAATACGCATCGGCGCCGACGTTGAAAGACCATGAGTGCTCCGGCCGCAATGCAGTGCCTAAGTCGATGGTCCCGGTGTATCTCCGGATTCCGCCTTCGTCCTCAAACTGCTGGACAGCACTGCTCACACCCGCGGCGCCAAAGACACTGTAACCGCCAATCGGATTCCGAAAGTCCAGGTAGCGTTGCTGGAAAGTCGGAGCTTTGAAGCCGCTACCGACAGAACCACGCAAATGCAGCCGTCGCACGGGCTTGTACAGCATGGAAAACTTGGGGCTGACGCGGTCCGTGTAGTCCGTATGATGATCGAGCCGTGCGCTTGCCACCACGTTGATCTTACCAGATGGACTCCATTGATGCTGCAGGTAGGCAAAGCCCGCTTCCGCCGTCTGGCTTCCACCCACAACGCGATCTGCCTCTACAGACTCGCGCGCTCCGCCGATGCCCGTAGTCATCAGGTGACGGGTGCCGATAACCACGTCGGCCTTGATCTCGGTCTCGCCGTACAATTGGGCGAAGCGCGAATCCTCCTCGACGAGTGCCGTCGTGGAAATGAAGCGCGAAAGGTAAAGGGAACCGTCGACCCGGACTCGATCTCCAATCGCATGTTCGACGCCCGAGCTCACGTTCCACTCCGTGCGCTCTCCGATACTTGCTGTGGGTGCAGATCCTGACCCAAACGAAAGACCTATCTCGTCTTTCTGATCCAGCCGTCCAAAGCGTCCCGCCGCCCGAAAACGGGTTCGGTCTGAGGCATCCACCTTTAGACGACCTGATGCCGTGTAGTCAACAAAACCCGGCGCCGTCTGGCCGATCCTATCCTCGTAGAGATCGTAGCCATCAGAGCTATATCTGTCGAGCAGGATCGAGCCCGAGATCGGGCCCTGCGAGAACTCACCAGTAAGCGTCAGATCAGCGGTGGAATGCGTTTCGTACTGGGCGCTTACGGCAGCCTCAAATGGTGTCGATGGATCTCGCGTGATGAGATTGATCACGCCGGCAAGGGCATCGCTGCCGTACAGCGATGATGAAGGGCCCCGAACGATTTCTATGCGTTCGAGCCCGCGAATCGTAAGTCTGTCCAGGTCTAGCGTTCCACCCGACCGACCGATCACCGGTTCGCCGTCGACCAGTATCAGCACGTAGTCCGAACTCAGCCCCTGCATCTGGACACCGGCACCGAATTCGTGGACAATGGCTATTCCCGCCTGCTCTGCGAGTAAGTCTGTGAGCCGGACGTTACCCCGCGCTTCAATCTCTTCCGCCAACAGGACTTCTGTGGAAATCGGTACATCCCGCAGCGAACGCGCACCGCGTGTGGCCGTGACGACCACGATCGGCATCTCGTAGTACAAGAGGGAGTCCGTCGTTGTCAGACGCGCCTGTTGCGCACGCGCCTCCCCGGAAGGCATCACCGAGTCGGCAACAAAGGCAGCAAAGAGCGCTAGCACGCACAGAGAAACCGTCCTGATGGCTCTCGACGCCCTACCCGAGTTCACTCTCTTGATAATCATTGTTATCTTGATCCGTCCCCACCTGTCGCCGACAAGTTGCTACTCTCTGTCTGGCGCAAAATATATGCAGATTTGCACACCAATGTACAGATTTGTATAGATTTTCATCGTCCGGCGAGATTGAACTAATTCGATGGCGGAACAGCACCTACTTACCCTGAGGGCTGCGGCCGAACGGCTAAACGTCCATCCCGCAACACTTCGACGCTGGGCCGACAACGGAGACATCCTTGTGATGGTTACACCGGGTGGACATCGCCGCTTTCCTCTCTCTGAAATCGAGCGGCTATCCGGAGATCACACGATCGACGAAACCTCGGACGAGGTCTCCACTCACCTTATCGAGGGGGCACTCCAACGGGCGCGTGAAGGAATAGCGCAGCAGCCCGACCGGTCATGGCTGAAGGAACTCAGCGCCGACGAGCGGCTGCATATGCGGGACATGGGGCGACGTGTCATGTCGCTGCTGGAACAGTTCGTGTCGGGAGACGAGGAGGCCGGCGACCGCCTGATCGCCGAAGCCAGGTCGATGGGTCAGGAGTATGCCAGAAACACCCGTGAAATCGGGATGGGACTTCCCGTCGTCCTCCAGGCGGTCTCTTTCTTCAGAGACAGTATTGTAGACGCCGCCGTCTCGATGCCTGAGGCGGAAAAGATGGACCGGGCAGCCAGCAGCCGATTGATGAGACGAATCAACACGTTCTTGAACACGATCCTCATCTCGGTAGCCGAAGCCCTTGAATAGTAGCGACGGCAACCCCGACAGCACTGACCCGCCGCGGGGCCTAGCCACCGTCACGGACGTACTCCAGGGTCGTGATGCGATGACCATGCCCCTCCATCGCCATCGCACCTGCAAAGCCGCTTTTGGGTTCAAACGAAATCATCGACCACGTCTCGGCAGCAAGCGGGTCACGATCTGAGTGTACCATCGGCCGCTCCTCGCCTGGCTCTACCGTCACGGAGAAATTGTCCAACCCGTGCGTCACACCCTCACCGAGCGCCTTGATGTACGCTTCCTTGCGAGTCCAGACTGCATAGAACGCATCTCTGATCTGTTCCTCAGGCATACTCGCCAATGCACGCCGTTCGCTCGGCGCAAAGAACCGCTCAGCCAGATCGAGAAATGAAGCGTCGCGCGATTTCTCCTCGATGTCGACGCCTACCCGAATATCTCGTGCAAATACCGCGGTGCACAGACCGCCTGAGTGCGACAGGTTGAACTGCAGCTCCTCAGAATCGATCGACGGTTTGCCCTGCGATCCGTAGCGAAACTCAAGCTGATCCGCTCGCTGTCCGGTGTACGCTGCAAGTAGAAGACGGAGCGCACCGCGACTCAGCACGTACAGGTTCCGGTCCAGATCAAAACGGAAGCGTTCAGCTCTAAGCCGCTCTTCCTCAATCAAGGCGCCCGCAAACTTCGTGAGGCGGCCTTCATGATCCGCAAGACTGATTCGCCACAGATGCACTTCACCTCGGCCGAGCGGGACCGGTTGTGCAGACGGTGTCCATATGTCTTCGGACGTAATCAAGACGCACCAATTTACCACTCAATCCATCCAAACCCAGATTGGCTCGATAGTTGGAAAGGGTAGTCATATCGGTTCGCGGCCCTTGCTCAATGCGGATTTGAGACTCATACCGGCCGCCATGGGATTCAACAGATCAAATCGAGATGACTATCGAAACTCTTAATTTCACGGCCAACACGACAGCGGAGCTTGTCCGCATGAAGCTATCCAGGATCTTTCCGGAAGTGGAGTTCCATATTGCGGTTGCGGTGCCGAAGCCGCCAATAGACCTGACCCAAGCCGTAACGGCTCTGATCATCCAGTGGCATTCTGGACCCAATCGAGAGGTCGTCGAAGAAGCCGTCGCTGAATTTCAGAGTCTTGATTGGAACCCGGTCTCAGGCGTTCTGGAAATCATCGAGCATATGGAGGTGACGGAGAGCGGCTCTCTTCAGCAGGTGCAGTTTGGCGTCGACTACATCCTCTGCGAGGGACCGGAGACGGTACCAGCTGCCTGGTAGGATTCCTGCCTGACTTATCCGAAGGAGGGTCTGAAGAAGGCCTTCACCGCTAATGATCGGCTTCGCCAGAGGCCTGACTTGCCGCGCCACCGCTCATGCCCGAATGAGTCACTGACCGAGCCTGAGAAGCGTTTTCGCTGACATCAGAAGATCTAGCCGGGCGGTCCGAACGCGCACTACGCGGGTCTATGACCATCACCTTCGGAAGCACGACGGTGAAGGTGGATCCTTCGCCGACCCGACTTTCCACATCGATACGCCCGTACATAAGGTCGACCAGTCCCTTGCAAATTGCCAGGCCGAGACCACTGCCCTCATGCGACCGGTCAAAACCGGAAGACTCTTGCTTGAATGCGGTGAACAAGTCGGGGATGAAGGACTTGCTGATACCCGGGCCCGTATCGCCAACACGGAAGACTACGTTGTCGGCCTCGGCCCGCACCGCGACGGAGATCTCTCCTGATTCAGTGAACTTTACGGCGTTGCCGACGACGTGATTCAGGATTCGCACCAGCTTTTCGCGGTCGAGCCGCATGTCGATCTCCTCATCCGGCAGCTCTACCTTCAACGCGAGTCCCTTGTGGTCTATTTCAGATTCGAATCGAGCAAGCACCTCCTTGACCACTCCGGTTACCTTGAAGGCCTCCGGTTCCAGCACGACACTCCCCGACTCTAGCTGGGAAAGATCGAGAATGGCGCTCACCGTGTCGAGCAGACGCCTTCCGCTACGTTCAATGTAAACGGCGAAGTCCCGTCGGCCGTCATCGATCTCCTTCGAAAGGAGCTGCGCATATCCGAGGATCGTCGAAAGCGGGGTGCGCAATTCGTGACTGACGTTGTCCAGAATGGTCGATTTCAGACGGGCTGACGCTTCCGCTCTGTCACGTGCCGAAATGAGTTCCTGTTCGTACCGCCGGCGATCGTCAAGGATGCGCCCGAGGTGATCCTGCACGCGTCGCTCGAGGTTTTCGTTCAGTTCCCGAAGCTCCTTCTCCTGCTCCCGGATGCGAATGAGGTTTCTCAATCGTGCGCGTAGCTCGCGCGCATTGAAGGGCTTTGACATGTAATCGTCGATGCCCATTTCAAGGCCCTGGATCTTGCTCGTCTCGGATGCCTTAGCCGTGAGCAGTACAAGAGGGATGTGACTGTAGACAGGGTCCTTCTTCAATTTCTCAGCCAGCTCATACCCGTCCATACCCGGCATCATAACGTCGCTGAGAATGAGGTCGGGGAGAATCTGCGTCAGCACCTCCAGGGCCTCGGTGCCCTCGGCCGCTTCGACGACACGGAATTCGGGCTGGAGACATCCGCGCACATAGGACCGTATGTCGCGATTGTCGTCTACTACAAGAACTATCGACGCCTCAGCGCTGACGTGGGGATCGAGGCTTTCCAAGCCGATGGCTCCCTTGCCGTCAGCATCGGCGGCGACCATTTCAACCATCGAAATCTGCGAAATCATGTCATCGGCGTCGGTGTCGACTGTCGTGTCCGCAATCTGGCTAGGCTCAAGATGGTCAGATCCTACTGGAATGGAAACGATGAACGTGGCACCGGAGCCAATGACACTCTGAACTCTAATAGATCCGGAATGAAGCTCCACCAGCTCACGCGCAAGCGACAGCCCGATGCCGGTTCCTTCCTGAAGCTGCGACATTGTACCATCGACTTGATGGTAGCGATCGAAGATATTGTCAACTTCGTGCTCAGGTATGCCCGGACCTGTGTCCGCAACGGATATCTCGACGTATTGGTCAGAGCGTGCTCCCGGCGTTTCTCGCATACCGACAGCAACATCGACCCGCCCACCCTTGGGAGTGAACTTGACGGCGTTCGAGAGTAAATTGAAAAGAACCTTCTCTATCTTCTCCGGATCGAAGTAGACCTCCGGAACCTCCGTCGCCGAATCGAAGACCAAGTCGATCTCCCTCTCGACGGCAAACCCCGTAAACGACAGCACGATACCTTCCGAGAAGGCAGCGAGATCGCCCGGACGTGCCCGCAGTTCCATCTTCCCACTCTCCAGCTTCGCAAGGTCCAGCAGCTGGTTGATCAGTCGGAGCAAACGGCGACCGTTTCTCAGCATAATCTCAAGCTGGCCGCGAAGCAGTCCGTTCATGTTACCGTAGGCCCCGGTCAGCGAGTTTTCCAATGGGCCAAGCAGAAGGGTCAGCGGCGTCCGCAATTCATGCGAGATGTTGTTGAAGAACTTTGTCTTGAATCGGTAGAGCTCAGACAGCGAAGTCGCCTGCGCCTCGAGCTGATCTTTGGCTTCCAAAAGATCGTGTGTACGGCGATCGACCTCCTGCTCGAGCTCCCGCTGCTTCACCTTCAAGTGCCGTACTCGAATGCCGTATGCCAGGAAAGCAAGGAGTAAAAGGGAAACAACGCAGAAAACCCAGAAGAGCTTGGTCTGATAGAATGCTGGTGCAAGACTGAGCGAAACGATCGCCTCATGGTCGCTCCAAACGAGGTCGCTGTTCGCAGCTACCACGTGAAATCGGTACTCGCCCGGATCCAGGTTCGTATAGGTCGCCGTGCGGCGGTTCCCAGCATCGTTCCAGTTCGTTTCGTAGCCATCAAGGCGGTATCGGTACTGCACGTCATCCGCATCAACGAAGCTGAGGCCCACGTAATCGAATTCGATCTTGTGACGCCCAGGGCCAAGTTCGATGGTTTCCGTTACCTGCATTTCCTCGCCGTCCACACGAACCTGCTCGATAACCACAGGTGGCGGTATCGGATTCGGCTGCAGCGAGGACGGATCAATGGACACGACACCGCGAACCGACGGAAACCAGAGACGGCCGTCGGCGGACTTCCACCCGGCCGGCTGGAATCCACCGTTGAGCTCGTAGCTCTTCAATCCGTCACTCTTATTAAAGGATGTGGAGCGAACAGAAGACGCGACACCGTCCGCAAGCTGATTCAACGACTGCTTTGATACATAGAAGATGCCCTTGTTGCAGCTCATCCAAAGGTTGCCACGATCATCTTCCAGAATCTGATAAACGTTGTCGTTGAAAAGCCCATCTTCGGTGGTAATGGTCCGTACCGATCCATTTCGGATCCGGGTGAGGCCTCCGCCGTACGTACCGATCCACATGGTCTCGGCGTTGTCCTCGTACACGGCGAGGACAGTGTTGCTTTCGAGACCTTGGTCCATCGTCAAGGCGGAGACGTTGCCATCCGGCATGATGATGTTCAAGCCTGCATCATAGGTGCCGACCCAGACTTCGCCGTTGCTCCGCTCTAGTACGGACATGACAATCTCGCTTGTCAAACCGTCGTCACTCGTTATGGCGTCAAGGGCGCCGTCTTCGTACACACCGAGCCCTGCATCGGTGCCGATCCACACCCGCCCGGAGGGCCCGCGATAGAGCGCACTTATGCCGTTTCCAGGCAATCCATCACGGACGGTGTAAGTCCTGATGCGATCGTTCTCCAGGACGTTGACACCGGATCGAAACGTGCCGACCCAAAGCCTACCCTCATTATCACCATAGATGCTAGTCACCAGGTCGCTGCTCAAACCGTCGCGGACCGAGTAGTACTTGATTTCGCCGTCGAGAAGCCGGTTCAAACCGCCGCCCTCTGTGCCTACCCAGATAGCGTTCCTGGAATCTCCGTACACCGCCAATGCCATGTCATGAGACAGGCCTTCTTCTTCGGAGTACGTCGTAAACTTTCCACTTCTTAGTCGATTCAGGCCGCCGCCCTCTGTGCCAATCCAGATGCTTCCCTCGCGGTCCTGGTACAAGGCCAGTATCCTGTCGTGAGAGAGACCGTCTGAGGCGTCGAAGAAGTCTATCGCGGCGCCGCGAATACGAGCTATGCCTTCCCCGTCCAGACCGATCCAGATGTAATCACCGCTGTCGTGCAGAATTGACTGGACCGGATGGGCGAACCGCTCTTGGCGATTACGGAAATCGGTGAAGACCCCGTCCCGGTATCGAGATAGGCCCGCCTCAGTACCAATCCAAAGCGCACCTTCTTCGTCACCCGCGAGCGACATAACAAAATTGTTGGGAAGGCCGTCGCTGTCGTCGAAAGCCGTCACGCGACCGTGATTGATTCGAAAGAGACCATTCCGTGAACCGACCCAGACGGCTCCATAGCGGTCTCGAGTCAGGGCACGAATGAAATCGACGGGTTGACTTTCGTCTAGTACAACCCTCTCGAAAGCGCCGTTTACTCCAACAAATAATCCGGCGTCGGCAGTCCCGATGTAGATCTCTCCGTCGACGCCTTCCGTCATCGCGTTGATGACCTTTCCCGGAAGGCCGAATTCGTTGCCGATAGCGGTGAACGTGTTGTTCTCGAAACGGACCAGTCCCCCTCCCATGGTTCCGATCCATAGGCGTCCGGGCGTGTCTTCGAGAAGGACGCGAATGCTGTGGCTTTCACGAAGAGCATCCACCGATCGCTTGTCGAAGACCCGAAAGCTTTGGCCGTTGTAGCGTACCAGGCCCTCCTCGGTCCCGAGCCAGAGATAACCGTCCGAAGTTTGGAAGATGGCTCTTACGGAATTCTGAGGAAGGCCGTCTTCGATGCGCCACACGTCATGAACCAGCTGCGTGATCGCCTGAGGACTACCGGGAACGACCGGTTGAGCTAGAACGGGGTCAATGGGCACAATCAGCGCCAGTGCGAGGGCGCAGATAGAAATCCGCCAACCGTACAAGGCGGCGAGTGACCGGTCTTGGTCGCTCTCATCTGAAGGTATTGGCAGCTGGCGTGCGTTGCGGGACACTAGCGTAAGATCAGCCTTTGATTGGAAACGGTCCACAGTGGAGAAATCGTCCTGCAGCCGGTCATCTTAAGGTGGTCCGTCGGGCTGTGCGAGCAACGTTTTCGACGGCCCGCGTCGGCCGTCGCTGGTTCGAGCACCTCTTGAGTGTATCCCTAATCCGTTCCGGGACAGTCGCTTAAGCCAAGTCATGAAAAACCTTCCGATTCGAGCGATTTCCGCTTAAGAAATGCCCCGTGATGTAGACGAATGCCGGTCATTTGTGCCGGGCAGGTAGTGGAGGCCTCGTCGATTCAGGCGCGATCGGGCCGGATCCAAACTAGGTGATCATTTGAATCCCCGGGGACAGTAACATCCCGGGGATTTCTCTATCAGTCCGATCTGGCGGTACGGCGAACAGCACTTAAGAAACAGCCGAAATCGCCGATACTCTTTCCATGAGTTGTGCCCGGTCATCAATTCAGATGGCTCGCGTACGCACGAGACATGCACTTCTTCGTGTGGCACAACCTTTGACATAACGTCCCTATCTGCGCGGGCGGGGACATCCGATGCAGCCGGCGAAGGGTCGCATTTCGGAATCTCTCGCACGTCCGCTTGTTGGTGACGAACCAGCTCATCTCAAAACAGGAGATACTATGAAGCGGACAGTATTAGTCATTGCCATTTCTGCGGCGGCGGTACTCGGTGGGCTCAGCCTCACCCCGAGCCAGGCAGCTGCAGCCGAGGTAAATCTGTCAACCAATCAGTCAGCGATCACCTACGCCAAGCTGCTCACCAGAAGCTAGCATCGGCCGACGGTATTCGAACGACATGAAGGCCCGGGGCAAACGCCCCGGGCCTTTCGCGTTTGCGACAGGGCTTCGTCAGCTTGCGGTGTCTAAGTATCAAAGTGCCAATAACAAGTATCCTGCTGCTGACCTGAACCGGTCTTGTTCATCCGTCCATTACTCACTGCACGGGAGCCCGGTCAGCCTTGTCGGCTGGTCCGCGCACGCTCGATGTTCGAGTGGTTCCCCAATTTGTTGATAGTCCCATCTGCGCGGGCGGGAATTGCTCAAACAGCAAGAAAGCTCGCGCTATGAAAAACAGACTCTTCACTCCCGCTCTTCTCGTAGCAATCGTTTCCGGTCTTTTGTCCGGATGCGGCGATGACATCTTCTCCGAGAACGACCCCTTCGAAGCAACCGAGTCCGTACAGTTCTCCAAGCTTCGTCACGATCATTTGCTTCGCGCGAAGTTCCTATCGCGCACCAAAGTACTTGAGCGCTACGCAGAACTTGCGGCTGAGAATGACTTTGTCCTCGGAATGAGCAAAGTCCTGGAACGCTACAAAGTGCTGGAGCGCTACGAGGGCTATGATGGCGTGGAGGTCAAAAGAAGTTTCAAAAATACCATCAACGGATTCGCCGTTTACATCGACGGTACAGGCATGTCCGTAGAGGAGTTTCTCGCCATCGTAGAGGCAGACCCAAGCATCGAGTGGATCGAACCTGACGCGCGCGTGCGCGCAAACAAGCCGTCTCAGAGCGACCTCAAGGGCGGCAACAACCAGCATCTGCCTTGGGGGATCGATATGATAGACGGAGATCTGAGCTCCACTAAAGCGGGAGACGGGTCCGGCTCGGTCGACGTCGATATCTTCATACTGGACAGCGGCATCAAGGAGCATGATGCAAACGTTGTCGAGGCCCTCAGCTTTGTTCCGGGCGACTCCGACACGCGCGACAAGCTGGGACATGGAACGCACGTTTCCGGAACCGCAGCGGCGAAAGACAACTCCCACGGAGTTGTGGGCTCTGCACCGGGAGCCAGACTGTTCAATTTCCGGGTTCTGAACGCCGGAGGTCAGACAGAACTGTCGACCGTGATTGCGGCCGTCGAGGAAATCACGGAGCGGAAGCAGGCAAATCCGGACCGACCGATGGTTGTCAACATCAGCTTCGGCTCCGACGTCGGTACAACGGAATATAACAGTCTTGATCAAGCGATTGAGGCCTCGATCGAGGCGGGCGTGGTGTACGTCCTGGCGGCCGGGAATGAGGGCATTGATGCTTCGACCGTAACTCCGGCTCACGTTTCGAGAGCGATCACTGTAGGCGCTTACGACCAGGAAAGACAGTTTGCGAGCTTCTCAAACTTCGGTCCCGCGGTCGACCTGCTTGCCCCGGGCATCGACATTGCGTCATCCAGCAACGCC
>JBFIPX010000081.1:0-13312 GCA_041609895.1 Rhodothermales bacterium | reverse complement strand
ATCGGAGTACGTGCCCCAAACCGGACTTCTTGACGAGACATTCGTGGGTTCGGACTGGCCCCTGCCCTTTATCGTGAAGCCGCGTGTCGGTAGTGGATCACGGGGCGTGCGCCTGATCAAATCGCTTGAAGACTTGGTGAGTGAGCCTCGAGATGGCTCATTGATCGTTCAGCAATACCTGCCCGGACCCGAATACTCGGTCGACGTCATGATTGACCGGAAGGGGACGGCAATGGCAGTGGTCCCGAGAGAACGCCTGAAAGTCGATTCGGGTATAGCCGTCACCGCTTGGACGATACGCCATCCGCTGCTGCAATCGCTGTCCCAGCTTATCGCCGGGGCCGTCGGCTGCGGACCGGTCGCGAACCTCCAGTTTCGTCTCGACGAGCACGGAACACCGAAACTGCTGGAAATCAATCCGCGGTTCCCGGGAACGATGTCCCTGACGGTGATGAGCGGCGTCAACATGCCCTCACTTGCGATCCGTGACCTACTTGGCCACTACGTCGACCCCAGGGAATTCTTGTTCGAAGAAACAGCGATCGTGAGAACATGGCACGAATCGCGAGTGGACCCGGTCCAGCTTTGCATAATGAAATCCAAACGGGACAATCAATCGCTCCATGAGATGGCGGCCTGATTCAACGTCAGAATGGAAGACAACATGAACCTAACCGAAGACATGCACGCCCACTCGACTTTCTCGGACGGACTGGACTCTATCGACCGAAACGTCGAGATGGCAATCCGGAGAGGGCTAAAGAAATTCTGCCAGGTCGATCATGTGCGCGCCGGATCGGACTGGCTACCTGAATACGTGTCTGCCGTCGAGTCAGCGCGTCACCGCCACGGACACCTGATTGAAATTCTCTGCGGCGTCGAGGCCAAACTCCTAAACTGCCGCGGCGATCTTGACCTACCGGCATTGCCGGACGGCGTGGACCTTCTGCTGGCCGCCGACCACCAGTTCCCGATAGGCTCCGCCTGCTTTACGCCGCGAGAGGTTATCGAGATCATTGCAAACGGCACGTGTAGCGTTCAGGATCTGTTGGGAGGTTTGATCGACGCTTACGAGGGGGTGATCGCGACCTGGACCCACCGAGTAATTCTTGCCCACCCTTTCAGCATACTTCCGAAGGTTGGGCTATCCGAATCGCAGTTGATGACCGACCGCGTACGCAAGCTGGCGACCAGAGCTGCTACCGCCGGTGCGGCCGTGGAGGTGAGTGAAAGATGGAAATGCCCAAGTGCGCGCACGCTTGTCCATTTCGTGGAAGAGGGCGTGACGTGCTACGCGTCGACCGATGCGCACCGCGCCCGTGACATCGGCTCATATGACTACGTTCGACAAACGTTGGAGTCGATGCGTACGAAGCGGCGATCGGCCGCGGGCTCAATCGAGGCTTAGGAGACGATGAGTAGCGAAGCACTTCTCATATCCAAGTGGGTGCTTACGCTACTCGTTATGGTGGGAATTTGCCCGCTCGCAGCCTCGTGCTTCCAGTTTCTTCTGGTTGGTCTTCACCGTTTCAACGACCACTACGAGTACGTCTCACCATTTCTGCCTCGGACTGCGATTGTCGTGCCCGCGTGGAATGAGGAATCGGTCATCGAGACCACCATTGATCGCCTAATGTCCATGGAATATCCGCCGGAGTCTCTCCGTGTCTACGTCGTGGACGACGCCAGCACCGACTCAACACCAGATCGAGTCAAGGCCAAGGAAAGGCGCTATCCCGGCTCCGTATTTCACGTAAGGCGGCAGAAGGGTGGCGAGGGCAAGGCACACACCCTCAACTTCGGACTCCGAAAGATACTGGCTGAGTCATGGGCCGAGGCAATTTTGATCATCGACGCCGACGTGATCTTTGAGGCTGATGCCCTGCGCAAAATGGCTCGACATCTTGCAGATCCACGAATCGGTTCAGTGACGGCCTACATCAAGGAAGGAACTCGACCAGGCAATTTCATGACCCGGTTCATTGGTTTCGAGTACATAACCGCCCAAGCGGCGTCCCGAAGAGCACAGAATGTGATGGGTACGCTCTTCTGCCTTGCCGGCGGTGCGCAACTGCACTCTCGCGAGAGCCTTGAGGCGATCGGAGGCGAAATTGATACCTCGTCGCTCGCCGAAGACACCTTCACAACATTCAACACGCAGTTGGCTGGTCGCAGCGTCTATTTCGAAGGAAACGCAACGGTATGGGCAGAGGAACCGTGCGACATCCTCGGCCTCTGGAAGCAACGACTCAGATGGGCCCGTGGTAATGTGCAGTTGACCTTGCGCTTCAAACATCTCTGGTTTCGAAGGTCTGTTCATCCGGGCCTCGGAAGCTGGACCTTCGGGTTCATATGGTTCTCCATATTCCTCATGCCAATCCTCATGATTGGAGCCACGGCGGGATTGACCGGACTCTTCTTCGTGGATTTCCCCCTCTCGTGGAAACTCTTCAAGATGTTCTGGATCGTCCACGCCATCACCTACCTGTTCGTGACGCTAATGTCATTCGCGATCGATCCGCACACGGCAAAACACACGTGGGTCCAGGGCTTTCTGTTTCCGGGTGTGATCTCGACTCTCATAATCATCTACTCGTGCTTTCCGGCACTCTTTGAGGTTCACCTGGCGGGCACACTGACAAACGCATCCCTCCTACCCGGCCGGGCGGCCGTACGCGGACTCATCCTCTTCATGTACCTCTGGCTGACCCTGAGCATGGTCCTTGCATGGCTGAACAAATTGATCGAAAAGACCTGGGCCGGCCGAGCGACACCGCTATTCAGCTACATCGTGGGATACGGACCGTTGCTTTGTGCCGTGACTGTAGCCTCGTACGTGTACGAGTTGCGAGGGGCTGAAATGAAATGGGACAAGACAGAAAAAACCGGCAAAGCTGATGTCCGATAGTCCAACAACTCGATCGGAAGAAGCGACCGCTGGCTCATTGCAGTTCGGCAGCGGCGACTCGAAACCGGCTGTCTTCGTGCCCGAGTGGTTTCGCCATGAGGTTAATCAAGATCATTCTAACGAGTGCCGGCTGCTCGTGAAACAGGTAGTCATTATCGCGATGCTTGCCGGATTCGTCGTACTTCGAAGCCTTCTTCTGACCTGATTCATGAACAATACCATAATGATGATTCTCATCCTGTCCATTCTGCTGCCGGTCGCACTTCTGGCAGAATCTGTCGACCACGCGGAGTCCGACTCATTTTGCGCCTCCGAAACGTTTCCGGCCGTCGAGGAAGCCCTTCGGCTACGTACGATGGGGGATCTGGCGTCGGCAATCGAGATTCTAGAGCCAATCGCAGAGTCCTGTCCCAACCTTTTCACTGCCCGCATTGAACTCGCGGTAACGAGGTCGTGGGATGGCCAACTCAAACGCGCTCTGGATGACTATGAGGCCGTCTTACATCGCCAGCCGACTCATGAGACGGCCTTGCTCGGTTGGGCTCGAATACAGTCTTGGTTGGGTAATACAGAGGACTCCAGCCCGGTATACGCTTCGCTTCTCCGCGATAATCCCGAGCACGTAGAAGCTCTCAACGGCATGGCGCTCGTGTATCGTATTCATGGCAATTATCGTCAAGCAAGTAAGATGTACTCGGTGGTCCTTCGCAAGGCTCCGGATAACCGCGAGGCTCGCGACGGCCTCGCGGCCATCGAAAAGGTTACGCGTATCGAGGGTTCGATGAGTCTCGGGCACGCAGCCGTTCAAAACGGGGAGCCAGTGGTTGGCAACCGGCTCGGTCTTGTTTGGCGAAACGGCAACCGTCTGACAGTTGCCGGCTCATTCTTGAGTGAGCGACATAACCAGGCTACCGGAGCAAACCGCAGCATCTGGACGGCCGAAATTGGCTATCGGATAAATCAGCGTACAAGTGCGAGCCTAGGTTTCGATCAGACCCTGTTCGGTTTTCGGCGGATATCCGCCGCTTCACTATCCGCCTCCCACAAAGTTGGGAAGAAGACCACCTTCGTTTTGGGAATCAAACCCGGATTATCCAGCGAGACAGGATTCCAAATGCTGGTAAGCCCGGGTGCCATCGTGACTATTTCGGGCCGCGGATACGCACTCGTGCAGTACTTCCATTTCCGGTCAGCGCGAGGCGCTCACACGAACACTTTCGCGGTCAGCGGAAGCGCACAGTTTACCAAGCTCCTCGAAGTGAAGCCATCGGTAAGCATGACTCGGTTCGATGGAGAGACTTTGGTACAGGTGGCGGGCAGTGTCATGTTGCGAGCAAGAGAAGGCTTGCGTTTTGGAGTCCAGATAGGACGCACGATGGGCGTGCATTCGCAAGCGAATCTCGGAGTTTCTGCCACGTTTTCGCGCTGATCAGCCGCGCTGACGTACTACCTCCAGCGGCTCCACCATACTGTAACCTGCAAAACGCCCCCAGTATCTTGCGGTAGATCGAATCAAGTCTTCTTCAAGGTAGGATCTCACCAGCGTCTGGGACTGGTACGCTGAGATCAGCTTCAGCTTCTGGTCGACAAATCGTGAGATATCTACAAACAAGTTCGGCTTGAACTCGACGGTCGTCGATGGAGCCTGATAGCAGTACACGTTGGGGACGCCGCGAGCGGCCACGAGCGTGGCGCGATGGACGTTGCGATGATCCTGATGCCCATCATTCGCTGTGTGCGTATATACGATGGTCGGCTTAAAGCGACCGATGGCATCTTCGATCAGCTTAATAGTCTCTCTGCCTTCGCCAATAGCCGTATCCATCAAGTCTCCCATAACGAGCTCCGCACCAATCAGCGAGGCCGCCTTGCGAGATTCCTTGACCCGTTCGCTGGTACTTCCACCGTGCTCTCCTCCACTCATCGTAAGTATCGCCACTTCGTCCCCCTTTGAAGCGTGACGTGCGAGCGCACCGCCACACCCTATCTCTACGTCGTCCGGATGGGCACCGATGGCCAGCACAGTCTCCACATTCTGCTGTCGGTTTTCGAGTGCCTTCGACATGACCTCCCGCGCCTTCTCAAGGAATACCTGGCGCTCGATCGGCTTCATTAGAAAATCGTCTGCGTTGTTCCGCAGCGCTTCCACTGCATACTCTACCTTCTCGTGTGCCGTCATGAGAAGCACGGGCGTCCAGGGGTTGTGCTCTTTGAATACCTTTAGCAAATCTATTCCGAGGACACCGGGCAGTTCTATGTCGCTGACGACCAGGTCCCACTCCCCGAAACGGGCAAACTGGCGGGCTGCTGATCCGTCGGTTACGTGAACAACGCCAAACTCCAAATCATTTTCGATCCAGCTTCGCAAGATCAAGGCTTGCTCCAGAGAGTCTTCTACCAGGAGTACGCGGCCTTTTATTTCATTCAGTTTCATTTTCGATACTGTTCGCGAGTTCAAAATCAGAGTGTATTGATTCGCTGGTGAAACTTGCCCCGGTACGAAGCACCGATCGGAATTACCTTGGCGCCAACGACGAGCGTCGTGTCTTCGACATCCTTTACCCTGTCTATTCGAACGATGAACGATCGATGCACTCTTATGAAATCGCGTTCTGGAAGCTTGGATTCGATCTTCTTCATCGTGCCATGGACCATGTAGCGGTCCGTTTCAGCAACAACTTGCACGTAATCGCCCTGCGCCTCTATCCATTGGACGGTCCTCAGGTCAAGGTTCACAAGGCGGCCGTTCGTCTTGATAAAGACATGGTCTTCCGCCATCGCTGAGTCCGTCGGCGCGATCCTCGCATTCAGCCGTTCGATCGTACGCATGAATCGGCTATACGCAACTGGTTTGAGCAGATAGTCAGCAACTTCGATTTCAAATGCCTCGACCGCATACGCCTTCCTCGATGTCACAAGAACGACCTCCGGAACAGACTTCAGATTTCGAACGAGCTCGATACCGGTCATCTCAGGCATCTCGATATCAAGAAATAGAACATCGACCTTAGTCGATCGCAGCACGTTTGCCGCCTCGGAGGCGCTCCCGCAGCTACCTGCAAACACGGTAGCAGCATGCTGATCAACAAAATGCTCAAGCATCGCCCTCGCCATCGGATCGTCATCGACTATTAGGCACTTCATGACCGTTCAGACGAAGGCTTTGGTTTCGCGGTCGAACTTACATCTCCATTCCGGATCGCTGCTCGTATTTCTGAGAGCTCTTTCATAACGGCCGAGCTGACCGACCTTACTTCTTCGATGAGGTTTTCGCGATTGTGGAGCTCACTATCGCGCACGGCGTCTTCGATCTTCTCCAACACTGACTTGAGTCTTGCGGCGCCGAGCATCCCCGCAGACGACTTCAGCTTGTGGGCGGTGGCACGAACCTCGGCGGGCCTATCTTCGGCAAAACTCCGCGTCATTCGTTCTATGTTTGACGGAGTTTGTTGCAAGAACAGGTCGATCATCTGCGGAATCAGTTGCTCTTGACCCAACGTGTTGGCACGGAGAAACGACATGTCGACGGCTGCGTCCTCTAGAGACTGAGTCGCCTCGGCACCGGCCGATTCGGGCCTTGCGATCCGAAGGTGATCAAGAATTCTGGCTCTCAAATCCGCAGGTACAAATGGCTTGAGAATGAAGTCGTTCATTCCTGCCGCCCTGACCTCATCTCGCCGTTCCAACAACGTGGATGCAGTCAGTGCAAGAATCGGAAGCTCAGTGGCAGGCACTTGCAAAGTCTCCCGGATATACCGAGCTGACGTGCAGCCATCCATCTCAGGCATTTGGATGTCCATGAGAACGAGGTCGTAACTATTGCTCTGTACCATTTCTACAGCAATACGTCCGTTTTCGGCAATCTCCACTGATGCGCCCCATTCCTGGAGCATGCTTCGAGTAACAAGCTGGTTCAACTCGTTGTCCTCCGCGACCAGAATCCGAAACCCGCGAAGAACGTGCTCCGCGTGATCTTCATGCTCATCAATTGTCGGTAGGTTTGTATCGGCCGCAATCTCATAGGGAATTCGGACTGTAAACTTCGAGCCCTCGCCTTCCTCGCTCGCAACGGAAACACGTCCACCCTGACGTTCGACGAGCTCGCGGACGATAGCGAGCCCCAGACCCGTTCCACCGTACTGCCTCGTCGTGTCACTCCGCGCTTGGGTGAAGCTCTCGAATATGCGCTCTAGTTGATCGCTGGCAATCCCTATACCTGTGTCGGCCACCTCAAACTCAAGAAGGGCCTCTCCGTCATCTCTCGACACACATTGAACATTCACCGACACACCTCCGGTGGGGGTGAATTTCAGAGCGTTGGTAACAAGATTGAGAAGAACCTGAGTCAGTCGCACCGGATCGCCCCTTAAAACGGATGGGACGTCGTCGCCGACGTGAACAGAAAGACCGACACCTTTGTCATCCGCATCCAGACGGACCATCTCGCAGACGTTGTCGATAGTCTCATGGAGTCGGAAGGCAATATGCTCGAATTGTATGCGGCCGGACTCGATCTTTGCTATGTCCAACACGTCATTGATCAAGGCGAGCAGCGACTCCGCCGATCGGTGGATAGCGGCAAGGTACTGTGATTGCTCCGCCGTCGGCCCTGTATTGCGGAGCAGATGTGCCATACCGAGAATGGCGTTCATTGGCGTGCGGATCTCATGACTCATGTTGGCCAGAAACATCTCTCGAGCCTTCATTGATCGCTCAGCGACCTGCTTCGCCTCAACCAGCTCGGCCATGGAATCTTTGAGGTCTGTTATGTCTCGAAGAAACGCTGTGAAGATGAGTCGATCGCCGAGTTGAATGGGTTTGATCGCCAGTTCGACGGGAAACTCGGTGCCGTCAGATCGCAACGCAGTGATCTCCACGCGCGTGCCGATGACCTTTCCTTGACCGGTTTCCAGGTATCTCGCAAGACCGTTGCGATGCGCCTCTCGGTATTTCTCCGGAATGATGTAGTCAACCATCGGCTTTCCTACAATTTCATCCCGGCCAAAGCCGAAGGTTCGCTCTGCGGCCGGATTGAAATCCAGCACCTTGCCTTCTGAGTCGATCGAGATGAGACAGTCCAGGGCCGACTCCATGATGGCCCGATTCATAGCCTCGCTCTGGGCGAGCGCATCGGCAGAGAACTTGCGATCGGTGATGTCCCTGGCCACAGCCTGAACGCCGCTGACCTCGCCTCCTTCGTATACGAGCTGCACGTTCTGACCTATCCAAATCTGCCGACCAGACTTGGTCTGGATCGGAAACTCGTTATACGTATTGGGAACTTTGTCGTTAATCTGCCGGAGATAAAAACCGTGCAAATGCTGCTTCCATTCATCCGGGACAAGATTGAGAAACGACGTTCCTACTATCTCTTGTTCGCGAAATCCGGTAACGCGCTCCGCTATGCTGTTTGCGTAGGTGAACTTACCATCCAGGTCCGCGCGGTAGATGATATCACCAGCATTCTCCACCAGCTGCTTATACCGCTCTTCGGTCTCTCTGCGGGCTTCTTCGGCTACTCTTAGTTCAGTTACATCCAGCCCGTAGCCGAGTATCCTTTCTACCTCGCCGCGATCATCAAAGACCGGTCCGACGAAGCGGATTATGTGCCGCGCATTCTCGTCGCGGCCCCGGATAACCTCTTCGAAGCGCGTCAGCTCCCCTCCTTCCAGAACGTTCTGCAGATTCTCCATCCGAATACGACCGATTTCCGGATCCAGTCCGCGATGACGGCAATAGTCTACGTCTGTTTTGCCCTTAAGCCATTGGCGCAATTCGGCGTCCTTCACGGCGCTTGCCGAGACGTATTCGTACCTCATCTCGCGATCAAACACTGCCAGCTGCGCCGGCATAGCGTCGAGCACCTGTTCGTAAAAGTTCTTGAGCGCCTCTACCTCCAACCGCGCAGTCTTATGCTCCGTGACATCGCGATAGTGCCAAAGGTGGCCTCGATACACTCCCTCGAGAAAGATGGGTATGTAGTCGCGCTCCATTGTTCGGCCGTCCGCAAGTTCCAATTGCTCGCCAACGGAAACCTCGCGATTCTCCAGTAATTGATTGACCCGCCGAATGAACGCGTCAGGATCCCGAAATAGGTTCGCGGATTCTTTGATCGCCTCGGCACAATTCGATCCCTGCAGCGCTTCCGGCGGCGCAGGAATGCCAAATAAGCCGCAGAACGCTTTGTTGGTCAGAGCGATGCGACGGCGCTCGTCCTCAACGAGTATGCCGGACTGAAGGTGCTCAATCAGAAGTGCCAGCCTGGCGGCTCCGGCGGCGAGGTGTTCGTAGGTGGCTTGGCCAGCCTCAACGTGAAACCGGGTCTCCTCATAAAGCTTGCAGGCGGTCAATGATGCTCCCAGCTGGGTAAGCAATGCCTCAAACTGTTCGCTGGCGGCGAGTAGATTGGCCAAGTCCGTATCCACGAATCGAACTACGGCTACCCACCGCTCTCCAACGGGAAATCCGCGGACTGACGAATTACGGCCCGCACGACTTTCCTCTGACGTCTCAAGGAGAGCCCCCGCCTCACCGAAATCGGGGCGCCCGGAAAACGGGTATCGAAGCAGTTCATCTGGACGAGTTCGGGTGGGATAGAGTAGCTTTTCCTTATTCCCAGACGTCTCAGGGGCGTCCCAGAGCTGCACGTAGTCGACAGGGAACTCGTCGATGAGCGCTTCCGCAAAAGCGTGAATATTCTTGTCGAACTCAAGGGTAGACCCAATTGACAGCGACACGTTGAGTAGTCTCGCTGTAATCATTGAATCCATTGCCTCGGCTGCTGACTCATTGCTAATGTGATGCTAGGCGGCGAGATGACTGAAGGCTGCGCACTGCAGCAGTTTGCTCCTGTTATCGACCGCCAACGCCTCCGCTAAATTGCCGTCGCAACGGGCTGGGTATGCCTGACGCTCGCTATTTCCACGAGATAGCAGGCCCCTTCGCGATCACGCATTATCCCGGTCCGGACCCGTACCTTGTGGGCAGCATTGAGGGTCCGATATGCAAGCTCCTAACGATGGATTGGAAACTGCTCGAGATATATAGTAGCGGACATTACGGTTTTGGGTCGTACGACGCCGGAGTCTGGCTTGTTGGTCCCGGCGCAAACGGGCTAGGTACTTCTGCCGAGGAAACAGAGCAGAGACTTGGCGGCTGGCACCGTAGGGGGCAACGCGAAATGGACGACCTGTATTTGTTTCACGCGGCCTCTGGGGACATTGGTTGGTTCGGAACAAGACCACAAGTCGACCGGACTTTGTCGAGGCTTTCACGATTTACCCTCGCAATGAATGGGCAGCGTACATCAGACGAATCCGTAAGAGCATATCAGGCGAAGCAGCTTGGCAGACTGTCGAACAAGGACGTTTGTATGGTCAACCTCTTGACGGCAAACGCCTCATCGAAGCCGTGGCCCTTCGCTCTTTCTCGTGTCGCTTATCTCTCAGATCCCGACCGTTTTGTCGATCAGTTCCTCACCCGGCGAACACGTCACATCCGCTCCCGACTGGCGCGCCACAAGCCCCGCCTCGTAGTCTTCTATGACAGGACCCACGCCGCTATCTGGTCGCGTATTGCAGGCGCGGAATTCACCACAACCGAGGTGCCATCCTGCCAAGCGGCACGGTCAAAGGACACCCTGTTCATGCTCCTTCGCCATCCAGAAAGTGTCGGGACCACCAATCGCTACTTTGAGGTGGCTGGCGAGCTGGCAGCACGACTCCTTTCGGCCAATCCCCTGGCCGCGGAGACCACCACGTAGCTTCGCCGACCCGGACGAAATCATTCACCCCGGCAAGATGCAGACCTGCACTCACCAGCGAGCAAGCACTCCGGCTGTTACGCCGTTCCGGGACAAATCGCCGTCGCGTACGACCTCTACAGACAGTCGCAAACCTGCATTCATGGTGAGAAAGCGTTGGCCATAGACGCTGACGACCGTCGGGCTTCGGGCTAGCACGGTTCCCCCCGGAAGGCCCACAATTTCGCGCCCTGCCGCGACTGTAAAGCCGATGAACTCCTCAGAGGTCTGCCCATAGCGCCGAACGGTTGCGATTACCGCAAACCCGAGAGATCCGTCAATTGGCGTGACACTGTTCTTGAGACGCAAATACCAATTGCCCGAATACTTAGCGAGCCCTAAAGATGGCGTGTGGGCAGTAGCATCGTGATATCGTGTGAACCGATATCCGGCCGACAACTCAAGTGCACGCGGTAGCGATCGAAAGATTTCCGCGGAGATATCGTTACGGGGCGACACATCGGCGCCCGGCGCTAAGCCCACTCTAAGATTCGCATAGGCGCGACCGCCGATTGGCTCGTAATGATCAATCGCGCCAAAGAAATCATCCCGATCGTGCCGCGTGAGCCATCCCATTTCCAGAAAGGACGCTCTGCCCTTGCCAGTCTTTGCCCCAATGTTTACGGTGCCTGCCTGCCAGGTCGGCCGGTCGTTCGGGAAACGACGAAATTCATGGCTAGCAGTGGCAAACCACCGGAGTTCCGCGGAGGCAGCACCCGGAGCGGCAGGCCGCGTGTGCGCGTCACCATGGTTCACCGATGTTGGTGGTGGCCATGCATGAGGCATCGGGCCCGGTGAGGCTCCAGAGACTTGGGCATGCGGAATCGCGAAGAGCAGGGCGGCCGCCATTGCGGTTGCCCGGCGACAGAAAACCGAGTGAATCCACTTCATGACTCACCTCCACCGACAGTAAAACCCGTCCGCGTCATCTCGCCCCACGAGTGGTCACCTTTCAAGTAGGAATAGAGACCCTTCATGCGCCAGTACGCGTTAAGCTGCCGGTATCCCAGATTCTCGGTGATAGAGACCCGAAACAGGCGCAGCAGATCAGACAATCGGTTGTACTTGTGAAATGACAGTTCCTCCAGCGTGACCGCAGCAGAGGAGAGCGCGACACCGAACACAATCGCCACGGCAAAGAAGGCGATCGCAATTGTAGGACTTATCATGCCGAAGATGATCGATAGGGCGATTACTACGTAGCCTATCGTCTCCATCACCGGTCCCAGCATCTCGAAGAAGAAGAAGTACGGATAGGCGATCATTCCGACACGGCCATAGCGAGGATTAAAAAGCATCTTGATATGCCGCACCATCACCTGCGCGAGTCCACGTTGCCAGCGGTCGCGCTGGCGCCCAAGCACCGAAATCGACTCCGGACACTCGGTCCACGCCACGGGATCGGGAACGAAGCGGACTTTGTAGGGAACCTTGTTCTCTAGACAATGGCGGTGAATCCGAACGACGAGCTCCATGTCCTCCCCTACCGTGTCTGTCGAATAGCCACCGACTTCGGCGACGAGCGACCGTTTGAATAGACCGAATGCACCCGAGATGATGAGCACCATACCCGTCACGTCCCACGCTACGCGTCCGCTGAGAAAAGCGCGGAGGTACTCCGTCACCTGTAGCCGCGCCAGCTCATCTTTCGGGAGGCGGACGTCGACGATTTGTCCGTTTCCGACTGTGCAGTCGTTGGCAATCCGGACGATTCCGCCAGCGGCTACCGTGCGCGAGTCCTCCAAAAACGGCTGTACGACGCGTAGCAGCCCGTCTCGCTCCAGGAGCGTATCTGCGTCGATCGCGCAGAAGAGAGGAGCCCGGCAATAGTTGATTCCAGCATTGAGCGCGTCCGCCTTTCCCCCGTTCTCCTTGTCGATCAACCACAGCTGCCTGTGCGTTCGGCTGCGATAGATCCCTCGAACCCGCTGCGTGTCGAGGTCAGCAGTGGCGGCACGATCCAGCCTATCCATTTCGAATGCGTGTACGACCCGCTCCACCGTGTCGTCGGTTGATCCGTCATTGATTAGCATCACCTCATAATTCGGGTAGTCGATGCCGAGAAGTGATCGAGCGGAGTCGACGCAAACAGCTGCCTCGTTATACATCGGCGCGATGATGGCAATCGGCGGAGCGCTGGCGGCTGCGATCTGCTGCCGAATGCTTAGCAGACGCATCTTTCGGGCATACCGGACCAGCGTGCGGATGGCAATCACGCTCATCAAGAGATAACTGCCGTTTAGGAGTATGAAAAACCCCAGGAAGGCGTAGTTGACGATCTCAACGAACTCTCGCATCAGGCCGCCTCTACGTGTGGACGAGCCAAGGCCGCGCGCGGATGATCGATCGAGACGATATGTCGCAGCAAATCGGTGCGCCGAAGCTCATGCAACCCTTGCGCAGCGCGAATTGCGACCCAGTGGCACGGATCCCCGACAGACATCGCGACCTGTTCACCGTACGTGGGATCGGCAAGCGCAGCCAGCCCAGAAACCGCGTACAAACGGATGACCCAGTCTTCGTGCGTCGTGAAGGCTGCCATCAGATCGGCATCTTCCCCTAAGCCGAGGCGACTGATCAGTCTGAGGGACGCGGCTGTGATT
>JBFIPX010000080.1:0-13496 GCA_041609895.1 Rhodothermales bacterium | reverse complement strand
ATCGCTCGAACAGGGTGTCGCGAACTTCGAGGTGTTGATCAAGCTGGCCCGTACTGCAAACGATGTGGCGCAGGACGCCCAGGCAGCGGGCGAGGCCGACAGGGCCGAACGTATGTACGCGAAGGCAGTCCAGTACGCGGAACGGGTCACGAAAGAATACCCGTCGGAGTCTGACGCCTGGTTCATGTTGGCAGCCACCACGGGGAAGTTGGCACAGTTTAGCGGCGGCAAGGAAAAGGTCCGGATAGGTCGTGCTGTCGAGGACTACTACCGACGATCAATTGCTCTTGATTCTTCCAATGCGCTGGCCTACCTGGTGGGTGGTATCTTCAACCGCGAGCTGTCGCAGCTAAACTGGGTGCAACGGCTAGCGGCAAACGCGTTGTTTGGTGGTCTTCCGGACGGCTCACTTGAGGAATCGAAACGGATGTTGAGGAAAACCGTCGACCTCGACCGCGAAATGCTTATCGCCCACTGGGAACTCGCCCAGACCTGCCTGGCAATGGAGCGAAAAGACGAGGCACTCGTGCACATCCGTCAGGTCTCAAAGCTCGACCCGCGAAACACCGAAGAAGTTCGACTCAAACGGAAGGCTGCCGAACTTCTTGCGAAGGAAGAATCATGATCAGCGACCCTCCCACGACGCCGCTTGCCTCCGCTGAGTCGTCACTTCAGCATCTCCACCCGTCGGCCCGCAAGGTCTGGACCATCAAGATTCTGCTTTTCGGAGCCATTCTCATTTTCGCTGCTCTGATTTACGACGCAGCGTCAGTCTTCGCGGACGATTCAGTGCTGCCAACAGGAGTGGCTACGGTTGCTTCCTTAGTGCTGTCGGCATTGCTGGGTCTCATCATTCCGCGGCTCTGGTACCGGTACTGGCGTTACAGCCTTCGGGGAGAAGAGCTTTTCTTACGACGCGGAATCATCAACCGAATAAGCACAGTGGTACCTCTGAGACGCATTCAGCACCTTGACGTCTCGCAGGATATCATCGAGCGGGAGTTTGACCTTGGTAAGTTGATCGTGCACACCGCGGGTACGCGCAGCAGCGACGTTGTACTTCCGGGCCTGGCTTTCGAAGAGGCGGAGAGGCTTCGCGACGAGCTGAAGAACTATATCCTGGAAGACACCATCTAGCCCCGTTGGAAAGCACTACAGAAGATCGCGGCGCACCCGAAGGCGTTGACGAGCGACGGTTGCATCCGTGGACGCTGCTTCAGCGCTTCGTCGTAAGTCTGCCGGGATTCGCGATTCTGCTCATACCGGTGCTGCGTTCGCCTTCAGGCGAAAGCTATCTGAACCTCGGTATTGCAGTTCTGTACGGGGCCGTGACCCTTCCGCTGATCTACTTGCAGTACCACCGCTTTCGGTACTGGATTACGCCCAACGAGCTGGTCATCCACAGCGGCGTCTTGACGAGGCGTCGACGCAACATTCCGGTGGAGAGGATCCAGAACATAGAGATGGTAAGGAAACTGCTCCCCCGTCTCCTCGGCACCGCCAGCGTGAAGGTCTTCACCGCAGGCAGCACGGCCGCTGAGGGAGTTCTGGAATACGTCTCGGTCGCCGAGGCGAACCGAATTCGAGAAGTCATCCGCTCGTTCCAACAGCAGATAGCCGAGGACGCACAGGCGACTTCACAAGTTGCTCCACCCAACGCCGAGGTAACCGACGGCGATAGGGGCCGTGCATTGGACCATCCGCGCGAGGTGCTCGCAACGATCGCGGCCGACGATCACCGTACCAAGCCTCCCCTGATTGCGATGACGCTGGACCGAGTGCTTCTCTCCGGTATGTTTCGCTTCTCCCTGCTCTACATAGCCATCATATTCTCATTCCTTCAGTTCATCGAGCCGGACCCGGAACTCCTCGCTGAGATGTTGACGAGAGGTCAGCTCGGAGCATTGACGCAGACAATCGCGAGTTCGCCCTGGCTTGCCGGCTTCATGGCCGCCGCAGCGGCGGCCCTTCTTTCGTGGGTGAGCGGTATCCTCGTCAACCTGAACAAGTACTACGGCTTTCGACTCTGGCTGGAGACGGACAAGCTTCACAAGCGGCACGGCTTGCTTACGCTGGCCGAGGCAACCATCCCACTCAAGAAGGTCCAAGCTCTGATCTGCCGTTCCAATCCGGTCATGGCCAAATTCGGGTGGTGGATCATGGAGCTACAGACAATGGGGCTCAATGTGCGAGAACAGGGCTACCAAATAGCCGCCCCGTTCAGTCAGGAGACGGAAATCGGTGAGCTTTCGACACGGATTCTCCCGGTAGCATGGCCCGCGCGATTGAACAAGGTGTCGCGACTGACGATTCGGCGCATGACGATACGGTACAGCCTGGTTCTGACGGCGCTGACGCTCGCTGTTGCAGCATTTTGGCGCCCGGGTGTCTACGGTTTCGCCCTCTTGCCTATGGTGCCCGTTTGGGCGTGGCTAAGCTACCGCCATCATGGCTACTCGCTGACCGACGATGCGCTTGTAATTCGCAGAGGTGTTATCCGCCGAATGATCTGGTACATACCGATCCGCAAAATGCACGTCTTCTACTCTGCCCAGTCCATCTTTCAGCGCCGTCTTCGGCTGAAAACGGTGTACGTTGATACGGCCGGGGCGTCGAGCATCAACTTCCCAATGATAGTAGACCTTCCTTCCGACATAGCCGATGCCCTCACCGGAAGGCTCTACGACCGATTTCGAGATCTCATTCAGGTGACCACTCCTCGCTCTTTTCGCGTAGCGAACAGAGTCCCAGATACAGCACCAGCGGAATCGTCTTTCTCATTGCCGGTCCCTGCAGATCAACGGCAGTCCAGCCAAGCGACGCCGTCCACGCCAGCGGACCAACCCAACCGAGCCACCATGGGAAGCGACCGGCAATAAGCAGAAAGAGCTTGCGCGCGACCTGTTCACCGAGGAGTTTCGCGATCGTCCCGAGTATCACCCGCTTGATGAGAGCCTCGACGATCACCGCATTGAATACCTGAATCATGACGGGTAAAGCAAACACACCGGCCGATCTTTTCAGGAAAGCTTTCGCCTTCTCCTTCTCGACACCGAGGTCTTCCAGCATCTTCTGCTGCTCGTCCGGCGGCAGCCCTGCAAACGTCTGCGTGGCGTACTGACGCACAATGTCCTCGAGCACTTCGCGATCGGTGCCGTCGCGATTCGGCCGGACTTTGAGCGCATGGGCTACATCCCGCAGTATCTCGCGAAAGCTCACGCCCGGCTCTTGACCGAACATGTATCGAACAAAATACGCTGTCTCCGAACTTCCCAGGTACCGAATCTCCCTTTCGAGCTTCGAGTCGAGCTTCTGCCGGTCCTCGTCTCGCCCCGACGCCTCGTAGGCTCGCGCACGCCTGCGCAGCTCCGCATCGTCCGTGAAGTTGACCGGGCTCGACATCACCTCGACGACAAACGCGTAGTCGGCCGGCTCCAACGACGAAAGTATCTCTCGCATACAATGCCTGTGCGTAAAAAATTCGGGGCTGTTGCTGACTACGTGCAGCGCAAGCTCATGTTACGGCCATTCGCCTGCGACGATTCACAAGCCCTTCTGAAGGGCAGTAGATCTTTCTCTTGTAAATAACGATTCTCAGCCCTCCATCGTATCTCTCACTTCACGATTATTCCGTCCGCCGTGAGGAGCGCTCGAGTTATATTTCGGCGCGGCATTCATAGCAGGATGCGTCTGCCACATCATCATTCGAGGTCTGTCGGCGCCGGCTATTCTCTTTCAATCCTGTACAGATGGCCCAACACAGAGCTAGCGGTATTCTACTTCACATCACCTCCCTGCCGGGGCGATACGGAATCGGAGACCTCGGTCATGAGGCATATGCATTCGCCGAGAGACTCGCGGCCGCGAGGCAGAAGATCTGGCAGGTACTCCCCCTCGTCCCCGTCGGCCATGGGTATTCACCGTACTCCAGCCCGTCGACCTTCGCGGGCAACCCGCTGCTGATTTCTCCCGACTTGCTCCTCGAGGACGGCTTCCTCGAGTTGTCCGACCTCGATGATCTACCGGATTTCTCCAATCATCGCGTCGACTTTGAACACGTGATCCCGTTCAAGACTTCGCTGCTCGAAATCGCATTTCGGCGCTTCCAATCAGCACGACATCCGGAAGCCGAGGCGTTTGAGCGTTTTTGTGATGAGGAGAATACGTGGCTGGACGGGTATTCGCTCTTCATGGCCATAAAGGAGAGCCAAGACGACCTGTGCTGGACAGACTGGCCCGGCCCGCTTCGTGACCGCGCCGATTCTGCAATCCAAGACGTACGATCATCGCTGGCGGATCGAGTCTCGGTGCACAAGTTCTGGCAGTTTCTCTTCGCCCGACAATGGGACCGCTTCCGACGCTACTGTAACAGCCGCTCGATCCGGGTCGTCGGCGACATACCGATCTATGTGGCGCACGATAGTGCCGACGTCTGGTCCGAGCCTCACCTTTTTCAGCTCGACGAACTCGGTCAGCCTACCGTTGTTGCCGGCGTCCCGCCCGATTATTTCTCCGAGACCGGACAGCGTTGGGGAAACCCCATCTATCGCTGGGAGACAATGAGGGAAAACGGATACGTTTGGTGGACGCGTCGCATGGCGTCGATTCTGAAACAAGTGGATGTGGTACGCCTCGACCATTTCAGGGGTTTTGAGGCATACTGGGAAGTACCGGCTTCAGAGCCAACCGCCGTCAAGGGTAGTTGGGTAGAGGGTCCAGGCGCCCCACTTTTCGAGACTCTCGAGTCTCGACTCGGAGAGCTTCCCGTTATTGCTGAGGACCTCGGGCTGATTACGCCTGGCGTAGTTGAATTGATGGATAGATTTGGCTTCCCCGGGATGGCTGTCATGCAGTTCGCATTCGACGGCGACGCGGACGACAAATTTCTTCCACACAACTACCGGCGCAACCTCGTAGCGTACACCGGCACGCATGACAACGACACACTACACGGCTGGTACTCTTCGAACCGGAGTACGCAAGAAGCCGCGCAGGTAAATCGGGCCCGTGAATATTGCCGATCCTATCTCGGAGTCGTCAATGGCGACTCATCCGACATCCATCTGAGGTTCATCCGGGCGCTTCAGATGTCCGTCGCAGACACGGTGGTGATCCCGCTGCAGGACGTTCTCGGTCTCGGCACCGAAGCGCGGATGAACGTGCCCGGAGAAGGCGTAGGGAATTGGACCTGGCGATTCGCTATGGATCAGGTAACAGACGAAGTCGTCAATCAACTCGCCACATTCGCGTCGCTTTACGGTCGCGCTCCCGTACACGGTTAAGAACAGCCCTTTCCGCTAAGCCTCCTCCCCTTCTCCGTCGCGAGCTGTCAGGACGGTCATCAGATGCGACTTGAGACGCAACGTGTCTCCCGCCCGGTAGTGTCGATGCGACAACGAGCGTCGTGCTTCCGGGACAACATCCCACTCAACGGGCTCTCCGGATTTCGTTGCCGGCAAGTTAAAGGTGACCGTTTGGGTCGAACCGTTAAACAGAATCAGGAATGAATCGTCGCGTACGACCCGACCGTGTGAGTCGACGTCATAGATCCTGTCTCCGCGCAGCAGCATACCGAAAGCCATCAGGTCGGCATCGCGCCAGTCCTCGTCCCCGAGTTCCCGACCATCTGGATGCCACCACGTAATGTCTTTGACCCCAGCCCCATCGGCAAGCCCTGTCAAGAATTGACGCCGTCGAAAACTTGGATGCTCTTTTCGAAAAGCCATCAGCTTTCGCACAAACTCGAGAAATCGCCGCTCTCGCCTGTCGACGTTCCAGTCGTACCAGTTAACCTCGTTGTCCTGACAGTACGCGTTATTGTTTCCGCGTTGCGTTCGCGACAGTTCATCACCGCCAAGAATCATGGGTACACCCTGCGAGATTATCAGGGTGCCGAGAAGGCTGCGCTTGACCGCCTCCCGCCGCGCGACGATTCGGCGATTGGACGTCGGGCCCTCCACACCGAAGTTCTGACTGTAGTTGGGCTCGTGCCCATCCTTGTTGTTCTCGAGGTTGGCTTCGTTGTGTTTCTTTTCGTAACTGACCAAATCCTCGAGCGTAAAGCCGTCATGAGCGGTTACAAAATTGATGGACGCACAAGGCTTACGGCCAGAAAGCTCGTAGAGATCGCTTGACCCAGCAATGCGAGACGCAAACTCACCCACCACTCCCTTATCCGACCGCCAGTACCTTCGCACGGCATCTCTGTACTTCCCATTCCACTCCGTCCACTGCCATGGAAACGAACCTACCTGATAGCCACCGGGACCTACGTCCCAAGGCTCTGCGATTAGTTTGACGTGACTTAGAATGGGGTCCTGCTGGATGACCTGGAAGAACGCGGACAGCATGTTGATTTCGTAGAGATCGCGTGCGAGCGCGGCCGCGAGATCAAAGCGAAACCCATCGACGTGCATCTCCTGAACCCAGTACCTCAGACTGTCCATGATTAGTTGGAGGACGTGAGGATTACCCGCGTTGAGCGTGTTGCCCGTTCCGGTATAGTCGATCAGATACCGCCTGTTGTCTGGATTGGTCTTGTAGTATGCCTTGTTGTCGATCCCGCGATAAGAGAGCGTGGGCCCCAGCCGGTTTCCTTCTCCTGTGTGGTTGTAGACGACGTCAATGATCACCTCAAGTCCGGCCTCGTGAAGAGCGCGAACCATCATCTTGAATTCGCGGACGGCACCGCTTGACCACTCGTTGCTGGAATATTCTGGCTCCGGAGAGAAGTACGAGAGCGTGTTGTATCCCCAATAGTTCTTCAGACCCGCCTTTGCCAAACGGTGCTCCGTAATCTTGGCGTGCACGGGGAGAAGTTGAATCGTGGTAACACCGAGCTTTTTCAGATGATCAAGAATGGGCTCGGTAGTCATGGCGAGGTAGGTGCCTCGCAGTTCCGGCGGTACATCCGGATGCAGCTTGCTTATTCCGCGGACGTGCGTCTCGTAGATTATCGTTTCTTCCCACGGGATTCTTGGGTGAGCATCCGATCCCCAATGAAAGCTCGGATCGATCACGGCCCCTAGCGGCGCATACGGTGCGCTGTCCGACGTACTAAAACTCAGATCCTGCTCCGGATCGTCCAACGAGTACCCGTAGAGGCTTTCGTGCCAGCGCATCGGCCGACCTATTGCCTTCGCGTACGGATCGAGCAGAACCTTGTGCTCATTGTAGCGATGGCCCTCATGCGGCTCGTAGGGACCTGCGACGCGATAACCATACAGCTGGCCCGGACGCAGATGTGGCAGATAGGCATGCCATATCGGGCCTGTTCGCTCCACCAAAACTACGGTCTCTGAGGGAGCGGGATCATCTGCATGATCGAAAAAAACCAACTCGACACGGTCGGCGTGCGAGGCGTAAAGGGCGAAATTGACTCCGAGGCCATCCCACGTGGCACCCAGGGGATAGGGCTTTCCGGGGCGTACACGCGTTCTCAGGACAGGTGGGGACTCGGTGGCCGTGTCCTGCATCTCAGAATTTTCGATTGGTACGTGGGGTTCGTGAGAAATACCAAAGTTACGTATCGATTAACTTCGGCCAAGGTAATTGTTCGCTAAGGCGGTCCGGCTGTTTTTTTTCATCGTGGTTGCCACGATAGCACGGGCTAAGCCATATTGACGCCCATCAACCCCTTGTATTGACCAACCAATCTCTAAGAATGCCCTGGCTTACCAAGAATGACTTTGACCGGTGGGAACACGGCAAGCACTTCGATTGCTATGAAAAGCTGGGGGCCCACGCAAACGCCCAGGGAACTTGGTTTGCAGTGTGGGCACCGTACGCAGACAGTGTTTCTGTAATCGGCGACTTCAACGATTGGGACGAGTCAGCGCATCCCATGAAGAAAGTCGGGGCCGGACTTTCGGGACTGTGGGAGGTTTATGTCCGCGGATGCGGCACTGGCGGCCACTACAAGTATCGAATCAGAAGGGGCGCCTATGTGACGGACAAGACCGATCCGTACGCCTTTGCCATCGAGCCACCCGCGGAAGGCGGAAGCTCGATCGCGGGCTTGTCTTCCCGAGTCGTCGACCTGGATTTTGAGTGGACCGATGAGACGTGGATCAAAGATCGTAAGGGAGCCGAGGGACTCAACGCGCCCGTTTCGATCTACGAGGTCCATCTCGGATCCTGGATCCGGACCAAGGATGGATGGTCGCTAAACTACAGGGATATCGCCAAGCCCCTCGCGGAGCACGTCCACGACCTCGGTTTCACGCACGTGGAGCTGATGCCGGTCGCCGAACATCCGTACTATGGATCCTGGGGGTATCAGGTCGTCGGATACTTCGCACCGACGCATCGTTTCGGCCAGCCCAAGGACTTTATGTACCTGGTCAACTACCTGCATGAGCAAGGAATCGGGGTCATACTTGACTGGGTGCCCGCGCACTTTGCGGCGGATCCGCAGGGTCTCGTTTTCTTCGACGGGCACACAACGTATGAGTACTCTGATCCGCTCATGCGGTATCACCCGGACTGGGGGACCTATGTATTCGACTACGGCATGCCTGGCGTTCGCAACTTCTTGATCTCCAATGCAGCATTCTGGTTCGACAAATACCACATCGACGGGCTCCGCGTAGACGCAGTGGCATCAATGCTTTATCGCGATTACTCGCGTCAGGAGTGGCGACCGAATCAGTACGGAGGCAGGGAAAACCTTGAGGCGATTTCGCTGCTGAAGGAGACGAACGAAGAAGTCTTCAAGCGCTTCGACAACGTGATGATGATTGCCGAGGAGTCCACGGCCTGGCCAGGGGTCTCGGCGCCGACGTACGCAGGTGGTCTGGGCTTCCTCTACAAGTGGAACATGGGGTGGATGCATGACACCCTCGAGTACATGCGTCGGGATCCCGTACATCGAAAGTATCATCACAACGACCTCACGTTTCCGCTGATCTACGCGTTTGCGGAAAACTTCATCCTTCCGCTGTCGCATGACGAGGTCGTTCACGGAAAAGGGTCCCTGTGGAGCAAGATGCCAGGCGACGACTGGCAGAAGGCCGCCAATCTCAGGCTGCTATACGGACACATGTTTGGTCACCCTGGCAAGAAATTGCTGTTCATGGGAGCGGAAGTCGGCCAGTACGGAGAATGGAGCCACGATGGACAGGTGCAGTGGGAGCTGTTGAAGAACCCGCTCCATGCAGGAATCGCAGATTGGGTCAGGAGCCTCAACCGGCTCTACCGAACATCGAAGGCGCTTACCTACGATAAGCCGGAGGGCTTCGAGTGGGTGGACTTCGAGGATCGCACCTCGAGTATCGTGAGCTACATCAGAAAGTCCGATGACGACACCCTCGTGTTCGTCTTCAATTTCACTCCCGTTCCCCGATCGGACTATCGCCTGGGAGTCCCGAAGAAGGGTACGTGGAAGGTTGTCTTGAACAGCAACCAGGAACGGTTCGGCGGATCAGGTTACGGGCAGGTCGGTTCAGTGAAATCGGAAGGCGTCGAGATGCACGGTCGGAAGCAGTCCGTCGAGTTGGAGATTCCGCCTCTCGGGTTGCTGGTTCTGAGGCAGTAGGGGGTCGTGCGTTGCTCTGCCGCGGACGTTGTCGACATCCCGGCGAACGATGTCGACATCCCGGCCGACATCCTCGTCATTCGGGGCTTGACCCGTGATCCATGAGACTGCGAGGCAAGCTCTGACCTCAATGGATTCCCGCGTTCGCGGGAATGACGTTGCAGTCGGATTGCCGCTTCCGTGGCAATGACGGCCTTCACGCCCGCAGCACTCTCGCCCGGACCTTGTTCAGTCTTTTTCACCGTAGACAGTCACCGTGATTCTGCGCGAACCGCCCGCGTCCCGATGCTCGCACAGATAGATGCCTTGCCACGTACCCAGCGTGAGCCGGCCGTTGGTAATCGGTACAGTCAAGCCGCTGCCGGTTAGTGACGTCTTGATGTGAGCCGGCATGTCATCGGGTCCTTCTATCGTATGGTCGAAGTAGGGCGCGCCATCTGGTACGAGCCGATCGAAGAAGCGCGAGAAGTCAGAGCGCACGTCTGGTGACGCATTTTCGTTGAGGGTAAGAGAAGCTGAGGTGTGCCGAAGGAAGAAGTGCGCGAGGCCGATCTTGACCTCCCCTATGTTCTCCAACTGAGACACGATCTCCTCGGTTATGAGGTGATATCCTCGCGGCTTGGGTTTTAGAGCGATTTCGTACTGGCGCCAGGAAGTCGACATTCGTTCTTTGGGTCTAATTGCTGCTAAGGAGAGCTCGTCGACGCGGAAACGTTGTGGGGCACGAGAAGGTCGAGATACACGGGAAAGTGATCGCTCGCGCGCTGATCACCTTCGGTCGGTCGCCAAACGCCGCCTGAGAGGACCTCAATTCCGACCGAGGGCAAGACGTAGTCAATCCTCAACCCCCAATCTGCAGTATCGTCCGGATCCAAATTCGGGAATGCACTGATCCCTTCCGACGACGCTTGGGGGATGTATGCACCGTTGACTTGGTTCAGATACATCAACTTCCCAATCGGATTGTCGACCGAACTCCCTTCATCCGGATCAGCATTGAGGTCGCCCATGATCACAAAAAGCTCTCCGGGCCCAAGTCCGCCGCGAAGCCCTGAATCATCAGTCATGTAGGAGTCGCCGGCGACGTAGTCACGCCAGAATCGGATCTCATCGTGATTTCGCAGCTTGTTCCGTGCTTCAGGGCCGTCAAAAGACGGCGGGGTTGGATGACTTAGGAGCAGATGCACCACGTTGCCGTTCGGCAATCTCACCGGTACGTCTACATGGTTCTTCGAGCTGAGCCGCATGTCGGCCCATTCGCTGTCATCGTACCATGACTGCCCCGTCCTAGGGTCGACAGGCTTTCGGGCACGAGGCATGTCGGACCAGTTGAACTTCTGGAAGGATCGAATCTGTTCTGACATGACCTCTAAATGCGTCGACACGAGTAGCGCCATCGCGTACTGGCCGGGAAACGTTCCGAATCCCCACGAGTCGTTGCCGTAGGCTCGTTGGTCTGGCGTCTGGCGCGGCGGCGCACCGGCCTGACCGGACGTCTCCGGCGGAGGGTAGCTCGATACGACCGTGCCGCTGTTGTCGAGATCGTAGCCACTCGCCAGTCCGGTATTCGACGGAAGAGATATCGCCTCGTACTGAAGTGGAGCCAGACCGGAATCCTGAGGTACCGACAGAAACCGCGTCACAAAGCGTGTGGCGTTGTACCCACTTCCCTCGGTCGCCGAATAGCCGGGAACACCCTCCTGATCATATGCCATCTCATTGATGAGCAGGATGTCCGGTCGCAGCGTTTGAATGGTAGCCGCCGCCGCCCGCAGTCGCGGGTGCCGGTCTTGAAGCAGGTCGGTTGTTCGTAGATCCTCGATGTTATAGGTCGCGACGCGCAGTCGCACCGGACCGTCCACACTTTCGTTTGGACGGGTGCAGGCGCTGCTACCCAGAAGGATGCAGGCGGCAATTACCGTGCGAACCACATAATCTCGATCAGATATACGGCTTCGGATTCCGCAAGAAATGCTCGCCTGTAAGAAGTGAAGTCGATTCATGCGCGACGGCTCTGCTTGAGCGCTTGTCGATGAACAGGCGGCCAACTAGGGGATTCCCAATATCTTGTGAGTTTGAAGGCTGACGCGCCACCTCGGATGCCTTCGGCAATAAGATACCGCGGCAGATGTATTTGCCTCGACGTCGGGTCCATCCATGGGTTGCAGCGAGAAGTAGCGGAAATCGAGCGCTTCAAAAGAGGCTGGGTCAACACCGTCCTGAGGGTAGACGAGCTTCAACTCATCGCCCGACCGTACAACAAGGGCAGCGCCATTCTTGGGACTTACACAGAGCCAATCGATACCACGAGGGGTATCAACCGTTCCGTTCGTCTCCACAGCAACCTCAAAGCCAGAATCGTGCAGGGACGCGATCAGCTGTTCATCCAGCTGCAGCAGCGGCTCGCCCCCGGTAGCCACGACGAGAGGCCGCTGTTGGTAGGTTGACCTTGTACCTACCTGACCGACGTTATCACGCCAGGCGGCGGTCACCGAAGCGCAAAGACTGTCTACCGACTCAAACTTTCCACCGCCGGGCCCATCCGTACCGACGAAATCCGTGTCACAAAAAGAGCAAACGGCGGTGGTGCGATCCTCCTCCCTGCCCGACCACAGATTGCACCCGGCGAACCTTAGAAACACAGCAGGACGACCCGTATGCACACCTTCTCCCTGAACTGTGAAGTATATCTCTTTGACTGAATATGTCATTCAATATGACGTCGGTCGTGACCGAAAATGCAAGGGTCAGCTCGCACGAAATGAGCGCCTCCGCTTACACGATTTCTTGCCGGGCAGCCGCCCACAGGCTTCTCGGACGATCTCCTCCTTACGTTTGATTCCTGATCTGTAACTTGGCAGCGAATCATCCCCGAAAAATTTACAACCCATCGTCCTGCATGCAGATATCAGCTAACAGCTTCATCGTTACAGGCGGCAGCTCTGGTCTTGGTGCCGCCACGGCTGAAATGATCGTACGCTCGGGTGGCAACGTGGTATTGGCGGACGTCAACGCGAAGGAGGGGAAGCCACTCGCGAAGAGTCTCGGATTGGATCAAGCTGCGTACGTCGAGACCGATGTCACAAAAGCAAAGAGCGTGGAGCGGCTAATCGGCGAGGCAGTTGACCGATTTGGAGCAATCAACGGCGTAGTCAACTGCGCCGGAATAGTCATCGGCAAGAAGACGGTCGGCAAGGAAGGGCCTCACGATCTCGAGTCATTTCAGAGGGTGGTCGAAATTAATTTGATTGGCACGTTCAACGTCATTCGACTTGCCGCCGCCCGAATGCAGGACAACGCGCCAAATGCCGACGGTGAACGAGGCATCGTGGTGAACACGGCTTCCATCGCTGCCTTCGAGGGCCAAGTCGGGCAGGCCGCGTACGCTGCTTCAAAGGGAGGCGTCGTGGGTATGACGCTTCCCGTGGCACGGGACCTGGCTAGATCAGGCATACGCGTCATGACGATCGCGCCGGGAATATTTGAGACCCCCATGATGGCGGGAATGTCTGACGAGGTGCGGGAGTCGTTGGGCAAACAGGTGCCGTTCCCGCCGAGGCTTGGGAGGCCAGCGGAGTACGCATCTCTCGTGAGTCAGATAATCCAGAATCCGATGCTAAACGGAGGTGTCATCCGTCTTGACGGAGCGATTCGTATGCAGCCGCGATGATGTGTCTCTCACTATGAGCCTATTACTCCTCACTCGTTTACAAAGGCAACCTTGTTCTGAACCGACTCCGATTTCATCAATTTGCTAAACTGCAGAATCGCCGCTATGAACGCCCGCCTGCTGACCACCGCCCTGATCATCAGTTTGTCCTTCGCTTGTATGGAGACTCGAGCACAAGACCAGCCTGAGGCCCGGGTGGCGATAGCCATCCACGGCGGCGCCGGAACCATCACCCGGTCAAACATGACCGACGAACTGGAACAGAGATACCGCGCCAAATTGACGGAGGCT
>JBFIPX010000079.1:0-13645 GCA_041609895.1 Rhodothermales bacterium | reverse complement strand
TCCTGAGCTTCCCTGTGATGTCATCAGTCCCTCGGACGACCAGCTCAGCGCGGTACGCGGCCACTGCCGATGCTATTGAAGTGCGCCGATTCAGTCTTGGGATTTCGCTCCTTGATTGTGCAAGCCAGCTGGGGGCTACCGTCACTGCGCGAGCTTACGATCGAATTCGTAGAGTAGCAGGAGCGCTGCATGAGGTCGTTGATGAACTAGCCGAGCACTACGGATTCTTCTACGACGAGGTACAGATTGCCATTACTCCTATGTCACTGATCGGGCACTCCCTGTCAGCGCACGATTTGGTTGCTGTGGCATCTGCGATAGACGCGGCTGCGCGCGATACGCGTGTCGACGCCGTGCACGGATTCTCCGCGATCGGTCCGATCGACGCACATCGTGGCGCCACGGCTCTAGCGAAGGCGCTTCCTTCGATAATCGCGTCTACAGAGCGGGTGCATGCCTCTCTTGACTATACAACGAGTGTAGGAGACATCTATACACCTGCAGCCGTGGCTTATTCGCGAGTTGTTCGGGAAATCGGTGACATTTCTGCCTCGACCCCCGGCCATTTTCTCCGAGTTGCCGGAGCGCCTTATTGCCCTGACACCCTCCTGTTTCACGATGTGCGAAAACCGGACCTGGTAGCAAGCGTCGAACTCTCTTGCCTGAACGAGATACTTGCGTGGGTCGATGCAGCGGATGACGACCGGGACTTGACGCGAATCGCATCAGACGTACAGCAGATAGCATCGCGTCAGTACCGCGCGGCGAGGTTCATTGCGAACCAGTTCGCAGACGCTTTTACCGAGCGTTCGGGGATGAAGGTTTGGAGGGGGAAGGCCGTAGTAACAACCGCTCCTGTCGGAACACCTGAGAAGCGCAATCTTTCCCTGACCGCTCTCGAAGAGCTAAAGTCGCGTTCGTCCTCAGAAGCCTGGACCACTGTCGCCGCTGCCGCCGTAGATCGAGCTGCGTCTCGCGTCCGCATGTCAATGCACGATTCGCCGATGGACGTTGCCGAGGTAGGCCCTGCGGACACAAGGCTTGGGGCTACTGCAGACCTTGGGGTCGCTCGTGACTTGGTCTTGATAAAGTCTGACGCCACGACGGCCGAAATCATGAATGCCTTCGTGGAGCACGTTTTGCTGAGCCATAATCGGAGCGAGCCGTTATCGATCGTGCTCGCCGAGGAACCGGACGGCAACGTTGATCTGCCCGGCGTGAGCGCCAGATTTCTGAATGGCCGTGCAGGCAACCTGGCAACAGAGCGTGATAGGAACCGCGTTCACTGACGTACTTCGAAATTGCTCCGTCACGCGACCCGGAGCACGATCTTGCCGGTGTTGAGGTTCGCCTCCATGCGACGGTGGGCGGCGACAATGTTTTCCCAGCTTGTCACGGTGTCGATGACGGGACCAATCTTGCCTGATGCAATCATTGTCATCAACGAGTCCGCAAATCTGCTCACGAGGTCGACTTTGTAGGCCAGCGGTCTGGTGCGGAGGGTTGACGCTGTGATCGTCAAGCGCTTCCTAAAAAGCGATCCAAGGGTGAAGCCATCGACAGTGGAACCGCCCATGAGACCCAAGAGGACAATTCGCCCATCGACGGCGCTCGCCCGAATATTTGCCTCGAGGTAGGGCGCGCCGATGAAATCGAGGATCAGGTTTGCTCCCCTGCCATCGGTGAAAGACATAACCTCTTCTGCAAAGCCAAGACTCTTGTAGTCGATCGCTAGTACTGCACCCAGCGAACGGCACACTTCGTGCTTTCCCGCTGAGGCCGTAACAATTGGTGAGGTTCCGCACACGCGGGCAATCTGGACTGCCGCCGTCCCAACGCCACTACCTCCTGCATGAATCAGCACCGTCTCTCCCCTCGCGATCTTGCCGATCAGCACTAGCCCCTGAAATGCCGTCAAGAAGACTTCAGGTATGGCAGCTGCCTCCTCAAAAGACAGGCTGTCTGGGATCCGAAGTAGAAGATCTCTGTGGAAGACGGCGTACTCCGCATGTCCTCCGCCCGCCAGCAACCCAAAAACACGATCACCTTTCTTCCACCTCCGAACATCTGAACCGACGTCGGCTACGACGCCGGCCGCTTCCAGTCCGGGGATATTGGTAACTCCCTCCGGAGGAACATACTTCCCTTTTCGCTGCAGTGTGTCCGCCCGATTCAGCGCCGTCGCCCGTACTTGCACAAGGACCTCCATTGGTCCAGGATTGGGCGTTGGGACCTCGACTATTCGAAGGTTTTCAGGTGCTCCCGGCCGATCAGGCAATACGGCTCTCATGTTTCCTCCGTTGACACGACCACGGTGCCTTCTTCGAGGGTCCGATGAACCGGGCATCTTTCAGCTATCTCGATCAATCGCGACCGCTGTTCGTCAGACAGGTTGCCTTCGAGTCGAATCAAGCGTTTGATCTTGTCGATTCGGCCGGCCGCCTTGGTATCACAATCGCAGTCCTCCGCATGCACCTTGGCGTGGTGTAGCCTGACGGTCACGGCTCTCAAGTCCCAATCCTTTCGGTCCGCATACATCCTGAGAGTCATTGCTGTGCAAGCTCCAAGGCTAGCCACCAGCAAGTCGTACGGAGTAGGTCCCGTGTTGTCGCCACCAACCGATCTTGGCTCATCAGCAACTAGAGAGTGGCCGTTGGCCAACACCTCGGTCCGGAAACCGGTATCGCCAATTCTGGCCACCACATGATTGTCACGGGGATCCAGGTGCTTGACTTCCTGCTGAGGCAAACCTTCGATATACTTGGTTGCCCATGCAGCCACGACCGAGCCGACGTAGGACGAATCATCCGCTGATGTGAGCAAATGGTCGGCGTGGTCAAGCGAGATGAAGCTTTTGGGATGTCGTGCTGCATCGAAGATGAGCGATGCGTTCTCAATACCGACAATTTGGTCGATTGGAGAATGGAACACCGCTAGCGCTCGCTTCAGGCTGCGGATGTATCGGGCAGGATTCTGTTTCGACAAATCGCGGAGAAACTGTTTCTCAATCTTGAAAGGACGGCCGGCAATCGTAACGTTTGCAGACCCGGTTCCCTTGATCTCGTCTACGGCTTCATCAAACAGATGCGACACGTGCTGCGGATCGAAGGGCGCGCCGATCGTGGCAACTGCCTTGACGCGGGGAAGGCGGCCCGCTGCCAGCAACACAGCAGCGCCGCCAAGAGAATGACCGATCAGGATGGCCGGGGCCATAAAGTCCCTACCCAGCATCTCGGCCGCGGCGATGATGTCTTCTGCGTTGCCGGAAAAATTAGTTTCGGAAAACTCACCCTCACTATCCCCGAGACCCGTGAAATCGAATCGCAGAACACCGATGCCGCGCGAAACAAGGGACCGGCTAATGTTGCCGATGGCTTTGAGGTCTTTCGAACATGTGAAACAATGCGCGAACAGTGCATAGGCAATCGGTTCGCCATCGACCGGCAGATCAAGACGAGCCGACAGTAATTGCCCGCGACCATTGTCGAATTGGATTCTCCGTGATTCCATGTTGGTGGATTAACAACTTTTCTTTGCAGGAATGCGTCGCTATCAGGTGACTATTTGAAACTGTGCAACATCGACAATTCTTGCCGATTCGTCATAGGTATACTCATCAAACAATATCTGTCCGTTGCTTCTGCAGCGCACAATGGTCGTGCACCGTGTTCCGTATCCTTCTGTCTGTATAAACGGTGATGACAAGACTCGCTCCATCTCCAGACCGACCCCCGTATCCGGTAGCTGACCGTCCTCTTTCGGTGACTGATCGCGCATGATGCTAAGGATCTGCTCGTTAGTCAAATCACCGGAACTGATCAGCTCCTTAAACAGCTCTGAAGCTGCTTGAACCTTGGCCCACGACGAGGATAGAGGCCCATTGCTAATGCCATGAACTCCAGGCGGCATCAATATCGGATCGCCGCGATTACTTGCTGCAGCCAGATTCTCTCCGTCCCAAAGGACCAGGTTAAAACCGTTGTACCGATCAAAGTCCCATAGCCCGTTGAGAAACTGAAGAGCGGCGGTTTCTCGCGCTACAAACTCCACCGGCAGGATGCCCCTCGAGGGTGCCCGCGGGTCGTTCTTGCCAGGCTCCCGAATGTTCGTCACGGCGGCAAGCCGACCCGACCGGGAAACAGCCAACCATGTTCCTCCCTGCTCTAGATCCCGCCCGCCCAGGATGTCGACACGGTCGTTCCAAAATTCCGCGGGCTTAGCCTTCCGATCATATCGCTCATCACGGTTGGACACCAGAAGTAGTTCCGTGCCCTCGATCGCGCGATACGCTGTTAGAATCAAGCACATCGGGTACGAGGTTAGTTTATGCGTCGTATTATCGTGAGTTCAGGGCTTTCGGCGCTCCTGAGTTCGGCGTCTGGTCGCGACACCGTGAACTCTTCCGCCGGCAACGCATCGGCCCAGTCACGAACTGCGGCAGCTTCCTCTTTTCCGCCCGGATGTCCGGTATATGCCACAATTGATAGCAGGCCGTTCGGCATCAGGTGTGAGGATGCGGCGGCGAGCGCTTTAACAGTAGTGTCCGGCTTCGTAATCACAGATTTGTCCGATCCCGGTAAATAACCGAGGTTGAACAAGCAGGCAGAAACGTCCGAACGGCCCAGGTTTGACAGGTAGTGCTCCAAACGGGCATGACTATCGTTAATCAGTTTCACCCTGGCCAAAAGGCCCGCCGTTTTCAGTCTCTTCGTTGCTGTCGCCAGGGCTTGAGGTTGAATGTCAAATCCAATCACCAGTCCGTCCGAGCCAACCTGGCGTGCCAGAAACATTGTATCCAGCCCATTCCCTACCGTCGCATCGATAGCGCAGGTTCCCACCAGGTTCGAACGCATTACAATCCGATGTGCTCGCGCAGTTACTTGAATTGGCATCGCCAGGGTCTTCGGCTGGTGCTGGTCGACATAGCGAGTACGTGCTGTGCGTATCTTGGCCCCGACCTAGAAGCTAGTGAATTGGATATCGATCGTTGGAATCTGTTCTTGTCAAAACCCTCACCGAATCGTACGAAGAAGTCTTCGACGAACATGCCTCAATCGGCCACCACCTGAATCGCATCGGTTTGGACGTTGGTCGCTGTTTGATAATCACGGACGACAACGTGGCCGGGCTGTATCTCGATGAGGTTCAGGCAGGTCTGGAACGTGACAACTGGGAGCCATATCCGATCTCGATACCGCCAGGCGAAGCATCCAAATCGTCTGCGGAACTAGCTCGTTTGTATGATTTCTGCCTCGATAGAAAGGTCGACCGAAACACTCCAATCCTCGCGCTCGGCGGCGGTGTTGTCGGAGACCTCGCAGGCTACTGTGCAGCAACCATCCTCAGGGGCGTGCCCCTCGTGCAGATACCGACCACACTCGTGTCACAAATCGACAGTGCCCTTGGCGGCAAGACCGGCATCAATCACTCACGGGGAAAGAATCTGATTGGAGCCTTCTACCAGCCACGACTGGTACTGGCCGACATCCGGTGCCTCCAGAGCCTTTCACAACGCGAATGGCTTGCCGGTCTTTCGGAGCTTGTCAAGCACGCCCTGATTGACAGCAGTGACCTGATCGAGGCATGCATCGCCAACTGGGAAGGATTGCTGAACAGAGATGACAACGTGCTGCGCAGGATGATTCCACGGTCGGCGAACGTCAAAGCCCGCATTGTCTCTGTGGACACCCACGAACGAGGTGTTCGGGCTCACCTGAACTTCGGCCATACGGTCGGTCATGCCCTTGAAAGAGCGGCGGGCTACGGCGACCTTCTTCACGGTGAAGCGGTAGCTATCGGCATGGCCGTCGCGCTGCACATCTCTGTGAACAGATTCGCCGACCAGGACTTCGAATCCGCCCGCAAGCTGCTCGGCAAGCTACCAATGAACAAGCGACCTGACGCTGCTTTTGAAGACCTCGAGCGGGCCATGACGGTCGACAAGAAGAATCTGGGCGGCCGTCGGCGATTCGTGCTTCTCTCAGAACCGGGTACGGCCGTCGTCTCGGATGACGTGCTGCCGGGAGAAATCAAGGAGGCTTGGGATCACTTGCACATGTAGATAGGGGCATCGACTAAGGCACTAATTCGGTCTAATTACGTACTAACGGTGTCCCCTCCTGGGAACCCACCCTCCATCAGTGCGGGTCGCTGTATTGCTTCCGTTCCGTTTCTTGTTCCATATCCCACGCGGTGCCGTCAGGCTTCTCCTGTGGAGCATTGTCCTTTTCCTCGTCGTGCTGGTTGCGGCTACAAGGACTCAGGTCGGTCGAGACGTACTGAAGGAGCGGGTTGAACAGGAGTTCGCTGATCGTTTCTCGGGCAGTCTGGAGATCGGACAACTGACCGGCAACATACTGTATCGAGTCGCGGCTACCGACGTTGCCGTTTTTGACAGCGTCGGCACAAGAGTTCTAAGCATAGACTCCGTTGTCGTTCGTCCGCGATGGCGCCGGATCGCACGAGGCCGACTCGAATTCGGCCGGATCTACCTTTTCGGACCGAGTGTCTTTCTCGCTCGCGATTCGACCCGATCCTGGAATCTTCCAGCAGCCTTCCGCCCTCGGCAGTCCCCCGATTCCGCAGCGTCTAGCACGCCGATTGAGTCTGTTGCCATTGGAGACTTGCGTGTTGTCTCTGGCGAGATCACCACGACAAATCGTTACGACCGACCAAACGCGGTCACGAACGGCACCATCTTCGACTACACGAATAGCACTGTCGGTATTCGGAACGCACAGATAACGGTCGATTGGCGACCCGGACTGACACAAGTCGATGTAATGGACGTTTCGGCGCGACTCGCAAATCCGGTGTTTGATGTTACGACGCTACAGGGTCAGGTCGTCGTCGATCAAGGCAGCCTCCTGCTAAATCGGCTTCGAGTTGAGACACCGGTTTCAGTTATATCCGGCGACGCATCCTACCACCCGGACGACGAATCTGGTCAGTTCTATGAGTCGCTCGTAGATCTGAATGTGGATGCCAACCCAATCGACCTCAACGAACTGCATCGATTGATGCCCGCGATGCCTCTACGGAGTTCGATTGTTTTGCGGTCGAGGGTTCATGGCCCTTTGTCAGCTCTTGTTGTTGAGGAGGTCTCACTCAGCCGGGGTTCATCACGGCTGGCTGCCTCCGGTACCCTGCTGGGATTGCCGGACTCACTTGACTATGAGATCTCCGTTTCAGAGGCAACACTGGATCGGCGTACGCTGGCACGTCTGATCCCGGCTCACAACATCGCCCGATCATCAAACGCAGACAGCGTGATGCTATCTATTTTGGGCCGAGGCGTGCTGCGTGAGCCGCGTGGACCGAACCGATCCGGATTCGGCGACTTCTTTATGGATGTCTCCAGTACCGCCGGACAGCTCTCGGGACGTGTCTCTCTGGCAAAAGAGAAAGAGTCGGCGCTTACGCTCACGTCAGATCTGGTCGCCAATCGATTTAACGTCGGTAAAGCGGTTCCTGCGTTGGGCGTTTCGGCCGTACTTACAGGCGACATCAGCATTGATGGGGGCGGTTACTCGATGGACGACCTCGTGGCTTCCGTCGAGCTTGACCTGGTGGACTCAGAGTTTTGGGACCGAGCAGTTGATTCTGTACGCGGGCTGGCCAACTACACCCCCGAGAACCTGACCGCCGAAGTTTTCCTGGTGGCGAATCCTGGAACCGCATCCGCGAGGGTCGCCGCTGACTACAGCGCTTCGCCCACCCGATACGCTCTCGAACTGGAGAGCGACAACATGGACGTCGGACCGCTCCTTCAAATGGACTCGCTTGATACGCGTCTCAACGCTGTCGCTTCGGCAAGAATCGAGATGGCGGATCTGAACATGGTCCAAGGTGACTTTGACGTCCGATTTGACTCATCAACAATTGTGCTGGGAGAAACGTCCCGACGAATTCTTCCCAGTGAAACAACCGTCGACATCAAGAGGGTCGACGCACAACTTAGCCAAATCGCGGTACGTGGCGACCTGGCGCATATGGATGTCGAGCTTTTGGGCGGAATCGAGGCGTTACGTGCTGCGGCCATTTCCTGGCGCAGCGCACTACAAGTTGGCAGCACGACAGAGACCGTCGGCGAGGACTCACTCGGAGCTGACATCAAAGGTGCGAGCCACACGGACGTCTCTGTGAATGCCACACTGGCACGGTTGAATCCACGCTACATCAGCGACTTTCTTCCCGGTGCTCCAGTGCTCGGAGGTGACATCGCTGGCACTCTTGTCGCATCCGCCTCGTCGAACACACTCGCCTTGCGAGCGGCTGCGGTAGGAGATTCTCTGATAGTCGGCGCACTGCATTTGGGAATCTATTCGGTGGATCTCGATGCGGAAATTGATCGAGTTCGCCCTGCCTCAACAATTGACTCGAGGTTGCTCCTCGAGTCCGACTGGTTCTCGCTTGGTGGCGGCGGCATCCCCGATCTGTCGGTGACGGCCTCGACGAAAGGTGGGTCAGGACAACTGACCGTCACGACCGGAGAGGGAGCGCGGATTGGACCTATCATGATGACTTCGGCGCTCTCGACTATCGAAGGCGGATTGGAGCTGATGCCCTCCGCTTTTGAGCTAAGAGCCCGTGGTACAACGTGGGAGCTGGCCGATCCCGGAGGAATAAAGCTTGAACCGGGATCCGTCTATACGCATGGTATTACCCTCTCAACGCGCGAGCAGCCCGGCGTACCGCGGCAACAGATAGAGGTCGTTGGCGGAGTATCACCAAGGCCCGATGCCAAGTTATTCGCGCGTTTGCAGAGACTGGACTTGTTGGAAGTGTCCAATTTGCTTTCGCTCAAGGAAAACCTTGGGGGCCGACTGAGCGGCACGCTGACACTCTTCAAGCGAGAGTCAACGCCGATCCTCGAGTCATCCCTCGATATTGCGTCCTTCAGGCTCGACGAGCGGATTTTGGGAGATGTGCAGATTTCGAGTCAGCTGCAGCCGGGAACGTCCACGGTTTTGTTAGACGTGGAGGTCGCTCCAGCGGCTGACACCGTGTCGCGCAATGTTGTAGTGAATAGAGCACGCGTCCAAGGTACGCTTCAACTCCCCACCTACGATCAGTTTGGATCACGAAGGCAGCCGGGAAGCTTCGATCTTCAGGCGACGATCGCGCGGGCGGATATGTTCTTCTTCGAGTACATCTTTCCGGGCACGGTACAGGAGGTTGCCGGAGCGGTGTCGGGCGTGGCACACATTACCGGAACGCCATCGCGCCCGGTATTCGACGCAGAACTCACGCTGTCCGACGGCGAATTTCTCGTGCCGGAGTTTAACCTGTCCATGATGCTCAACGGCGACGTTTACGTCGATAAGTTTGGCGTCCATATCCGTCGAGCCGACATTGTTGATAAAACCGGGGGTACGGCCGTAATCACGGGTGATGTGCTTTTCAACGATTATCGTTTCTTCTCTCTAAACCTCTACGGCCAGCTCGAAGAGTTTCAGATCATGGACGTTCCCAGTTCGAGGACGCTTCCCTTCTACGGCCACATTTGGGGATCAGGCACAGCGTCACTCAGCGGTCCGATAAGTGCGGCCGAGCTGCGAGCAAGCAGTGTAACCACGGATACCCGAAGTGAACTCTACATACCCCTGGTCGAGTCCGAATCCGGTTCGGACGGCGGCTTCATCATTTTCGCCGACTCGACCGGTGCCATACCCGACTTGAAGTCATTGACCCGGCGTAGGAACGTGCTTGCCAGCCGGCCGCAAGGTGAGCGCGGCTTCACAGAGGGGATGGACATCGAGATCAACATCGACGCACCGGAGGGATCAACCGTTCACCTCGTCATCGACCCGCTTCTTGGTGACGTAATCAACGGCGTCGGTAGTGGTCGGGTGCAGATACTTCGCAAGCAGGGCGAGTTTCAGACCTTTGGGACGTTTGAGGTCAACTCCGGTGACTATTTGTTTACGGCCGGGGAAGTGTTCGTTCGGCGTTTTATCATCGAGGATGGCGGTCTCATTACATGGGACGGAGATCCAACGGATGCACTACTGGACATACCAGCCGCATTCCGGACCCGTGCTTCGCGCGCCGGTCTCGGTACGAATACGGAGGGGTCCTCATCGCTGATTCCCGTTGTCGTAAACCTGAGGATTACAGGCCGTGTATCGGCGCCCGAGGTATCACTTGCTCTGGCGGTTGATAGGAGCGCACAGGATTTGAGTAGCTCGACAGATCAGGAGTTCCTGGAGACTATTCTGAATGACCCGCAGCAGTCGACCGAGTACGCCACCAGCGTGCTCTTGACCAACTCGTTTGCGTTGACCACAACGACCTCCAGCGGGACCGAAGCGCTCGGTACCGGCGCATTCAACAGTCTCTCTCAACTCGTCGCTACCCAACTCAACAGATATCTGAGTTCCGCTCTGCCAAACGTCGACTTCAGTTTTGGCGTGCAGGGAGAAACTGGCCAGGAACTGGACATTACTTACGGCGTGGCGCTTCGGCTCCTGGATGAAAGGCTAGTGATTCGAGGGGAAGGTGTTTATCAGGGCGCTGAATCGGCGACCAATGAAAGCCTTCAGGGAGAATTTGTCGTGGAGGTACGAATCAACAACAATGTGTCAGCTGAAATCTTCTACCGTCGAGAAGGCGATGCGTTGGCGGCAGAACGAATACTGACCAGCACCACCGGAGTCGGCCTCTCCTACAGGACCGAGTTTCCGACCTGGAGAAGGGTAATCAATCGTCTTTTTGGCTGGCTAACTCCAGATAAGCGGCCGGAATCGCAATCCGAGGGACCAGTGGCTTCGAACCCGCCCGCCTCTAACTGACTTACCACTCTCCTCCGATCGAAGTGACCTCCAAAAAAGACTACGATAACATCCGTCTGCAGGTACTCTCCCTCCTCCGTAACAACGGAAAGCAGAGTTTTCGAATAAAGGAAATCGCTCAGAAACTGGGTTACCGGGACAATCGGGAATACCGACGGTTTCTCGACGTCATGGAGGATCTGATCGACGAAGCCCTCATCGCCAAAGTGAAGGGCGGCCGCTATCGGTACCGAAAACCGGGAGGCACTGCGTCAGGGCGGTTAACGGTCAACCCCAAAGGCTTCGGCTTCGTCGAGGTCGAGGGCACCACCCAGGATTTTTTCGTCAGTCCCTCCAACATGAAGACTGCCCTCGACGGGGACACCGTGCGAATCTCTACGGCGGCCCGCTCCCGGGGCGGACGCCGGCGAGAGGCCGAGGTGCTCGAGGTAGTCGAACGGGGGCGACTGCAGGCGGTTGGGACGTTCAAGCGCCGAGGCAAGTTTGCCGTCGTCAAGCCGGACGATCTACGTCTCACGCACGATATCTATGTGGATGGCGATCATTTTGGCGGCGCCAAAGATGGCCAGAAGGTACTCGTATCCATCGATCGCTTTGACGACCCACATGGTGCGCCGGAAGGGCGTGTTCTTAACGTCATAGGAGACTCAGGCGACCCGGAAGTACAAGTGCTTGCGCTTGCCATGAGTCTTGGTGTCACCGCAGAATTTCCCGAGGCCGTGGAGGCGCAGGCGGACGCAATACCGGGCGAGCTGAGGCCGCTGGACCTCGCCGACCGCCTGGATCTTCGGGACAAGCGTACGTTCACGATAGACCCGGAGGATGCGAAGGATTTCGACGATGCCATCCACATTGAAGATCTCGGTAGTGGCATGCTCGAGGTAGGCGTACACATTGCGGATGTGAGTCACTTCGTGCTCGACGACACCGTTATCGACCTAGAGGCCCGGAAACGTGGCACGAGTGTCTACCTCGTAGATCGCGTCATACCTATGCTTCCGGAGCGACTATCGAACGACCTATGCTCTCTTCGCCCACGAGTTGACCGGCTCACGTTTTCGTGTGTCATGAAAGTAGACGGTCGAGGTAACGTACACGACTACTCCATTCGACCGAGCGTCATCCACTCCCGTGCACGACTTACCTACGACGAGGCGCAAGACATCATCGACGGTAGCGACCGCGACCACGAATTAGCTGAGGACGTACTCCGCGCCAATGGCGTTTCAATGGCGTTAACGGAAGAGCGGATGGCGTCAGGGTCTGTCGATTTTGACATCCCGGAGGTGAAGGTCGTGCTGAACGACGCCGGCCACCCCGTCGAAATGTTTGTTAAGCAGCGGACGCAAGCCAACCGACTTATCGAGGAACTCATGCTGCTCGCGAATCGCGTCGTGGCATCACATGCTGCTGACGTTCATCGGGACCGGCCATTCGTGTTTCGCGTCCACGATCGTCCGGACTTTGAGAGGATTCGAAATCTGGCTCACTATGTGAGAGCATTCGGACACCGCCTTGAACTCAAGGACGATGGCGTTGACTCGCGGGCCCTCAACGAGTTGCTACGTGCCGTAGATGACCGACCTGAGGCACCCGTTATTGAACAGGCGGCCCTGCGTGCTATGGCTAAAGCTGCGTACACGACCGACAACATCGGCCACTACGGCCTTGGGTTTGATGAATACACGCACTTCACAAGTCCAATACGACGCTATCCGGACCTTATCGTGCATCGCCTTCTGAAACGGTATGCGTCAGCAAAAGGCTCACCGAACAGCGATGAAATTGAAGGGATCTGCGAGCATTGCTCCGAACGGGAACGGACTGCGGAAGCCGCCGAGAGGGAGTCGGTTCGTCTCAAGCAGGTCGAATACGCCCGCAACCACCTGGGTGACCAGTTTGACGGCGTCGTTGTCGGGGTCACGAAGTTCGGCGTCTTCGTTGAAATCACCGACTTGCTCGTTGAGGGCATGGTACATGTTCGAGACATGGATGACGACTACTATGAGTACGACGAGGCGTCCTTCAGCCTTCGCGGGGTTGAGACCGGAACTACGTATCAACCCGGTACAGCCGTCAACGTGACCATCGTCGCTGCGAACGTAGAAACCCGCGAAATTGACCTTTTCTTTAGTAATAATTGAGATATGTTGCTCAGCGGCGAGGAAACCGCCAGTTGTCCAGTCGGACGTTTCTCGTTCGGAACGATTAATGCAGGCATGACTCCCATTCACGACCGACCGTGTTCGAAAGGCAGGAGGATTGCGGACCGACGGCATCGCTTTGGACATGAGACTAGTTAACTACCGTCAAGACAGCGTCAATCAGCAAAGACCGAGGACCGTGTCTTCTGTCCAAGGGATGCTGCGAATAGTTCGCAATCAGCTCCGGGAGATCATCCGATACTTCCGCCACCAACCTAACCCCTTGGCGTGGGCGCTCCTCGGAATCGTGGCTTTTATCGGCGCCTTCGCACTCGTGACGACCGGCCTGAAGTTCAACAGAATCACCATCCTTCTCGGCTACTATGTACCGGTCGCGATCTTCAATGACTATCTGTTGAGCATCTTCGTTTCCCTGTTTGGAATACGCTTTCTTTTCCAGCGGAGTCCGAGGTTTAAGGTGCAACCCTACCTGCATCTTCCGCTTCGTCGCTGGCAGCTTGTAGCGCACTTCCAGTTATCGTCAATCTTCACTATTCACAATGTTTACCCCCTCCTATTCCTCGTTCCTTTCTGGAGCCAGTACATCCTTCCGATCTATCCACTTGACGGTGCTTTTTATTGGATTGGGACGGTCCTGATGTGCCTCATTGTTTCGACATTTCTCAACAACTGGGTCCGCTCGGTTCT
>JBFIPX010000078.1:0-13799 GCA_041609895.1 Rhodothermales bacterium | reverse complement strand
TGATCGCGGCGCGCTGTTCCGTCCCACCAGACGGGTCCGCCACTTGCAGAACCGCCGAAAACCGACAACCGTCCTTCAAGCCGGACTCCCATGCAGCAGGAAAGAGAACCGATCGCCGGTGCCACAGCGGCTCCGGACCGAGGCAGCCGCGTCGACGAACTTCAGGCCCGCGTAGCAGAGCTCGAGCGAATGCTCTCCGATTCGGAAAAACTGGGCACCATGAAGTCGACCGTTTTGACCAACCTTAGTCACGAAATTCGAACGCCGCTAGCTGCGATCGTCGGCTTTGCGTCAATCCTCGAGGAGGAGCTATCCGAGCGCCACGGCAAGTTTCTAGGGTTTATCGAGCGCAGCGGCAAGAGGCTCATGGACGCACTCAATTCCATCCTCAATCTCTCGATGCTCGAGGAAGGCAGCTACAAGCTCCATCTCGATGAGGTCAACATCGCCCAGCAGATCGAGGAGGAGATAGGTGGACTGAGGAGAGCCGCCGAAGACAAGGGTGTTGAACTCAAGGTTCATTACGAAGCACAGGATCTGGTGGCTACCGTAGATCGCACCGCGATCGATCGCATCGTGCATAATCTTCTGGAGAATGCGATCCGGTTCACAGACAATGGCTCCATCGAACTCGAGGTAACAACTGCTGGCTCCGCACTCGAGATCCGCGTCTCGGATACCGGTATCGGTATTCGGCCCTCCTTTCAGGAGGTGATGTTTGATGCGTTCAGCCAGGAGGCAGACGTGGCTCGAAGCTATGACGGAGTCGGATTGGGCCTGACCATCACCAAGCGTCTGGTTGACTTGATGAATGGGCAGATTGCCGTGCAGTCGGAACCCGGTCGCGGAAGCACGTTCCTCGTTACCATCCCTGGCGTCATCGACAGTTCTGCCGCAGATACGTTTGCGCAAGTCGTACAGGCCGACCGCCGGACCACCAGTTCCACTACCTCTACCTCCGATGAGCAGTCGGAGCCGCAAGAGAAGCCGAGCGTCCTCGCTGTCGAGGATAATCCGGACATGTTGATTTTACTGCAGCACCTTCTGAGCAGTCGATGTGAAGTGTCGACAGCCTCGGACGGGACCACTGCTCTAAATTTGGCCCGCGAGAACCAGTTTGAGGCAGTTCTGATGGATATCAACCTCGGAGAAGACGAAACCGGCGTGGACGTCATGCTGAATATCCGGAAACTCAGCGGGTATGAAGCCACACCGTTCATTGCCGTAACGGCTTATGCACTGCCAGGCGATCGCGAGCGATTTCTTCAGGCGGGCTTTGACGGATACATCGGTAAGCCGTTTACGAAGCAGCAGCTGTTCCGGATGATGGATCACGTGCTGTCTAAGGCTGCCTGAAGGGAAGAATCGTCAGCTGGGAGTAAGCGCCACTCAGGCGACGGGGTTATCCAGTGCGGTCGTCATCCGTCTGGCCATAGAATTGCAAGCGTAGAATGATGTAAGGCGATTGCTAGGCGTCTTCTCCGCTCACCGTCGAGGGAACGAGATATCCTTTGGCGAGATCGCGGAACGACTTCGTCTGCTCTCCGATCCAGTCGTCACCCAGACCTAACTCGTTGGCCATCATCTGCGAAACGACGGGGGCGATTTCGATGCTTGCTCGAGCATCGAGAAGAAGTGCTCTGAGCCGTCTGGCAAGAACGTCGTCGACCGTTCGGGCCATCTCGTTTCTTACGGCGTGGACAACCTCCCCACGTCGATACGGCAGCGAGGTATGAAGAGGCTTCTCGCCTTGCGCCACCTCACGGCAAATCTGCGCGACAACGCACGCGTCGGCACCGTACATCGAAAACGGTTCTTCGTTGTCAGCTTCCTCGACCCAGCCATGAATGCGCATCTCGCGTGTGACACACGGTCGCTCTTCAAGTTGTGCCACGATGGAGGCCTGCTCGATCGTGTCTTCCGCCATCTTCCTGTAGGTTGTCCACTTCCCCCCGGTAATCGTTACCAGTCCTGACCTCGATATGTGAACGGTGTGATCCCGCGAAATCTCCGACGTCTTTCCTTCGTCGGAGCTCCCAACGAGTGGCCGGAGACCCGCAAACGTGCTGAGTACGTCCGACGGTGACGGATCCCTGGTCAGATAGCGAGCAGCGTGGTGCAGCACGAAGTCCAGTTCCTCGGGAAGCGGTCGCGGTTCCAGGGTAGGCCGTTCGACCGGCGTATCCGTTGTTCCGATAACGATCCTGTCGTGCCATGGAATGGCAAACAGCACCCGCCCATCGTCCGTCTCTGGGACCATGATGGCTGACTCACCCGGCATGAAAGAGCTGTCGACCACGATGTGAATCCCTTGACTCGCCTGCACCATAGGCTCGGCCTCAGGATCGTCCATTGTGCGGATGGAATCGGTGAAGACGCCAGTGGCGTTGATGACCACACGCGCCGGGATTTCGTATTCGGCCTCGGATTCGAGGTCGACTGCGACGACTCCGCTGACAACGTCGGAGGTATGTGTGATGTCCGTGACGTGAAGGTAGTTGACGACGGTGGCCCCAAGGTCGACAGCCGTCTGCGCCAGATTGATCGCAAGTCGCGCGTCGTCAAACTGTCCGTCGTAGTAGACGACCCCGCCGCGCAGTCCCTCGGGCTCGATGGTTGGCAGACGCCTGAGCGTTTCTTCGCGGCTCAGGTTACGGGAGGCTCCAAAGCCTTCTCGCCCCGCCAGCAAGTCATATAGTCGAAGGCCGATTCCGTAGAAGGGACCGTCCCACCAGTCATAAACAGGTACGACGAATGCGAGGTCGCGAACGAGGTGGGGGGCGTTTCGGAGGAGTCGCCCTCGCTCCTTGAGCGCCTCCAAAACCAGGGAGACGTTGCCTTGTCGAAGGTAGCGAACCCCGCCGTGAGCAAGCTTGGTACTGCGGCTGGAGGTGCCCTTCGCGAAGTCGGACATCTCGAGCAGCAGCGTCCCGTAGCCACGCGAGGCCGATTCGACAGCCACACCCAGTCCTGTGGCGCCTCCACCGACGATCACGACGTCCCATGGAGTATCCGACGACGCGACACGGTCAATCATCTGGTCTCTATTCATATCGGGCGATCAGTCGATGAATGGGACGTCTCCGATGCTATTGAATGGGCACGATCTCGGCTCGCAATAATGTCTTCCGTATGATTGTTCGAGCCGTTGTAAGACGATCGTAGATGTTAGTGAGCGACATCGTTGTGGACGTCTTCGCAGTTAGCTCGATCCAGTATTCCTTCGTGTTCGAACTCGAGAGTGGAGTGCTGAATCGAGAATTCCTCGGCTAGTCGATCCTTGATTCGGGCCTTGATTCCCTCCATGTCCTCGAGGTCAACGCTCTCGATCACGACGTGAGCCTCCAGCGCCGCCGTGTTCTCGTCGATCAGCCATACGTGAACATGATGCGTTCCCCGGACGCCCGGGGTTTCGCGTATTACCTTTGTAACTTCCTCGAGATTGAGGCCCGGCGGCGTGCTGTTCATCAAAATTCGGGTGGTCGTCTTCAGCATCCCATAGCCGTGATAAATAATGTACGCCGAGATGAGAATCGTGAGGATCGGGTCTATTCGCTCAAAACCTAGCGTGATAACGACCAAAGCGCCCGCAACGACAGCTACCGACGACACGGCATCGGTCACGATGTGCAAGTAGGCCGATCGGATGTTGAGGCTGTGACGTGCGTCGCGGCGGAGCAGCAGCGCCGACGCAACATTCACGAAGAGGCCGGCGACGGCTACTCCAAGCATTACACCGCCACGAATCGGATTCGGGTCGATAAGTCTCTCGACTCCCTCCTTGGCCAGGAATACCGCGACGACAAACAGTGTCACCAAGTTGAAGAAGGCAGCTACTACCTCAAATCTCGCGTAGCCGAACGTATGCCTCTCTGTGGCACCTCTTCTTGAAATAGTCTGTGCCACATAGCTGATCACTTGCGACGCTGTGTCGGTGAAGTTGTGGAGGGCGTCGGAAAGCAGAGCCAGGCTGCCAGAAATGATACCGCCGATGACTTCGGCGACGGTGATCAGGAGGTTGAGCGCTATTGAGGCGGCGAGGCGTCGCCGATCCGGCCGATCGGCTGCAGGCATCGCGTGCTGATCGTCATGCAAACTGTGCAAAATCAATCCAAAATGATTAAACTCTTGCGCTTCGCCACCGAGGAGCGACTTGGCTCTGAAGGACTTAAAAAAATCAGCCGTTTTACCGGTTCAGGCGACAATCAAGCGGTCGATCCATCTAATAGCAGCTTCATCTTGATCCATCGCCACGATCTGATGTTCAGTCTCCGGTGAGCCCCGACACTTTATTCATTATATCGATTCTGGTTGTATCGGTTGCCGCGGGGTGGTCGGTAGTGGTGGCACTCAGACTGCGAGACTGGCGCGTGTTGTTTCTGACTGCACTGCTGCTCGCTATTGCCTTGGTCCAGAGTCTTCACTTGGTCTCGGGATCCGAGCTGGCGCATGGTCTCCCGATCGAAATTGCAAGTCTGGTCGCCTCGTTCCTCTCATTGGTTCTCGTCTCGGTTATCGAGAGTGTGGTGGTGGGAGCCCGATCGACCGCTAATCAACTGCAGGACTCGCAGGATCGTTATCGCAGCCTCGTTGAGGACAATGTCGATCTTGTATGTCAGTTTAAGCCGGATGGCACGCTCACGTTCGTTAACCGTGCATATGCCGACTATTTCGGACGAACGGTGGAGGAATTGGTTGGCACCAGTTTCGTTGATCTGATTCCCGAAGAAGAGCGGCCCGCAATCAGAGAGTACCTCTCATCGTTCGGTCGGGATAAGGACAAGGCAATTATTGTGCATGAAGCGATCCTGCCTGACGGCAGCCGGCGGTGGCAAGAGTGGACCGATCACGCCTTTGTCGACGACACTGGCACGGTCACCGGAATGCAGTCGATTGGACGCGATATTACTGACCGCAAGCAGGCAGAGGATGCCCTGCGCCAGAGCGAGGAACTGAACCGCCGCATCATCGAAGTCTTCCCTGGGGGAGTCATCACGATTGACCGTGGTGGTCAAGTCGTGCGGGCGAACGAGGAAGGGCTGAAGATGCTGGGCGTAACGGAGGAGCAGCTGCCCGAGATCAACATTACCAATCTCGAGCCGTGGACGGTCTTTGAGAATGGCGTCACGTGTCCTACTGACGAATTCCCTGCGACCAAGTGCCTTCGCTCGGGTGAGAAGCAGGATCCGATCATACTTGGGACGCTGCGTCCCTCCGGGGAGATCTCATGGGCCGTATTCACCGCTGTGCCTCTTTCGGACCACTCGTCTGAGGGGCTCGAGGGAGCCGTGCTAACCTTCCTCGACATAACGGACCGCAAGGTCGCCGAGGAGGCGTTGCGTGATAGCGAAGCGAATCAGCGAGCGGTGGTGCAGGCTGTTCCCGACGCGATGTTCCGACTCACCAAAGAGGGCGTGTTCCGAGATTTCATTCCCGGAGAAACCGTCGAGACGTTGATGGACCCGAAGCAATTCCTCGGGAGGACAATCCAGGAAGTCATGCCTAAGGGGATTGCGGCCAGAACCATGCGTGCAATCCGAGATGCTCTGCGGAGTAACGACAGACAGGAGTTTGAGTACGAACTCGAGGTTGACGGCACCCTTCGCCACTATGAGGCGAGACTCGTTCCGGATCGTGCCGAGTCCGTCCTAGGGCTGGTTCGAGATATCACAGATCGACGAGTGGCCGAGTTGCAGCGTGAAGACCTTCTCGTAGAACTCGAGGCAAAGAACCGTGAGCTGGAGCGTTTTGCGCGTACCGTTTCGCACGACCTCAAAAGTCCACTGATCACTATCCGGGGCTTCATGGAAGTGCTGGAGGATGACCGGGCCAATGTCAGCGATCGTGCGGTGCAGGCCATCGATCGGATCAATAACGCAGCGAAAATGATGCTGCATTTGCTCGATGATCTATTGGAACTCGCCCGTGTCGGCCGGCTGGTAAATCCACTTGAAGAATTGGCGTTTGGTGAGATCGTGCGCGCCGCTGTGGATCAGGTGGCGGGCCGAATCGTCAAGCACGGCGTCAAAGTCAAGATTGACGCGGACCTACCCTACGTGGCAGCCGATCGAACACGTTTGGTACAGGTGGTGCAGAATCTCTTGGACAACGCCGTCAAGTTCATGGGTGATCAGCGAAATCCGCGCATTGAGATTGGGGCGTCAGAGCGCGATGGCCGTGTTCTATGCTGGGTCAGGGACAACGGCGAGGGAATTGATTCGCGAAACCTGGAGCGGATCTTTGGGGTCTTTGATCGACTGCAACACCACGTCGAAGGCTCCGGCATCGGACTCGCGCTCGCGCGACGCATCATCGATGTTCACGGTGGTGAGATTTGGGCGGAGTCGGACGGAGTTGGCAAGGGTACAACCATCTACTTCACCCTGCCGGCAAACGTATCGCCCGAGCGATCCGAGAATATCACTGCCGCGTAGACTGCAGCCGCGCTGCCCGACGGTGGCGTATTCAGTCGAACTGCACTTGGACAGCGTCGGACGCCCGTAATCAAGCCGTCTGCAATTTCTGCAGGTTCTCGAGGTTGGAGCGGACGTGCTCGGCGGACTCGTTCATTAAGGCCTGCTCGGATTCGTCAAGGCCTACCTCAATGATCTCCTCGACGCCGCTCCGCCCAAGTCGAACCGGAACACCAATAAACAACTCCTTTAGCCCGTACTGACCGGTAAGCCACGCGGCAGCAGGAAGAACCCGTCCGGAGTCCTTCACGATCGACTCAGCCATCTCGGCGGCTGCTGCGCCAGGAGCATACCACGCCGACGTCCCCATGAGTTTGACGATCTCGCCGCCACCGGTCTTGGTGCGCTGAACTATATCATTCAACCTGTCATCTGAAATGAAATCGGTTACGGGCATGCCACCTATGGTCGTGTAGCGCGGGAGGGGAACCATGGTGTCGCCATGACCACCCATGAGAAGCGCCTGGATGTCCCTCACCGACACGCCAAGTTCCATTGCGATGAAAGCTCGATAGCGGGCCGTATCCAGCACACCGGCCATACCCATCACGCGCTTGCTCGGGAATCCGCTGGTCATGTACGATACGTACGTCATCACGTCGAGCGGATTCGATACTACGATGATGATCGAGTCAGGGCTTCCGGACACAAATTGCTCGGTGACCGACTCGACGATCTTTGAGTTCTTTAGCAGCAGGTCGTCGCGGCTCATGCCCGGCTTCCGCGCCAGTCCGGCGGTAATGACGCAGATGTCCGACCCCTTTGTGTCAGCGTAATCGTTGGTACCGGTTACGCGCGTGTCGAACAGATGGATCGGAGCCGACTCCTGAATGTCCAGCGCCTTTCCTTGCGGAAGACCGTCAACTATGTCGATGAGAACGACCTCACCAACCATATCCTTTTTGGCAATGCAGTCTGCAACCGTAGCACCGACGTTGCCGGCACCGATGACCGTGATTTTCATTTGCTACCTCGCCTATAGTCTCGGGCTCGAATACAAGCTGTATAAAGTCGTTCCTTTGGAAGGGTCTGTCACTCGACCGGTCCGAAGACAAACTCTAGCATCGGAGTGACATTGGCAAAAGGCGCACGTCTGATTGTTCAAGATTTCTCCGAATGACGGGAATCTCTCTCTGGGTGGATACCGAAAGCTTTTTTTAAAAGCAGCGAGTCCGGGTCGATAATTCACCCAAGCCACCTGTGCACTCGCCAACCATCCTTTTCCCTTGTCCGCCAGCTCCTTCATCGACCGCCGGGCCTCTTTGTGGCTGGCAGCACTTCTAATTCCGCTTGCGTTAGCATTTGGCGGCTCCCTGTCCGAATACGCCTTACCGATTGTTCCCGAACCCGGCACGCTGGGCGGCTTGCACGATGGCGACAAAATGGAGGAGATCGCGCGATTGGGGCGATGGATTGCAATGATCCCATACGCGCGGATCGTATTTCCAGGCGCGCTGATTGTGTCTGTATGGTTGATGACGTTGATCGTGGTGTACGGACGGGCGAGGTATCTGGCGAGAAAGGAGCGAAAAGCAGAGGCACGCTTGTACGACGAGCTGGTGAACCGGTCGCGAGTTGGCTACCTGGCGATCGACAGGGACGGAGTCGTCTCCGCGACAAATCCCGCACTCGAAACCATGCTAGGCGCCGAGACCGACTGGCTGGGCTCGCACGTCTCCGAGATGGGTCTGTCTGCCGACGAGCTGCTTCCGGGAGAGGTGGTCGTCGTTACGCTTCGGACAACTGACGGAGGGAGCGTCCCCGCACTCGCCTCGACGATGGAGGGCGATGCAGAGACCCACCATCAGATTATCATTACTCCGCTGAGAGACATTGCGATCGAGCAAGACCCCGTTTCCGGCCGAACAGGGAAGCACCAGGCGCTGCTCCGCAATATCAATCATGAGTTGCGCACGCCGCTGTCGATTATCCTGGGTAGTGCCACGCTCCTCGAGACCGACGTTTCAGAAGAAAATGCCGAACTGGTCGATGCCATTCGTGTTGGGGGTGAGCGGCTGATGAGCATACTGGAGACGCTAGTGCTCCTATCCGAATTGGAGTCGACCGGCTCCGAAGAGCATGTGGGAAGCGTGGAGCTCGTGAGTAGTCTACACGCTCTGCTCGGGCCGAAGCTTGCAGAGGCGCGGAATCGCGGCCTTGCAACGAACATGGATTTGCCATCAGATCCGGTGTATGTGAAGGTGCATGCCGCGGGTCTGGAGCACATCTGCCATGAGTTGGTCGACAATGCGATCAAGTTCACAGACTCAGGAAGCGTGACGGTACGGTGTGAAGTCGCCGGTGGCAAGGCAAGCGTCTCCGTGATCGACACGGGTAGAGGAATGGACGAACAGACGCTTCAGAACGTGCTGGCAGACTTCCGCGATGAAAGGAAGTCGCGTCGCACTACTGGGTCGATCGGACTCAGTCTCGCCAAACTTCTCGCGGACGAGATGGGAGGCCAGCTTGCGCTTGCCAGCATTCCCGGTCGGGGTACCACGGCAACCGTTGACTTTTCAATCGCTTCCCCGGCGGGATCAGAAGTGGGAATGGCCGCGTAGCGTCCGGCACCCCGCGCACATCACCAGGTCGACCGGACAATCGAATCGGTCACTCTTCGAGGCGCCTGAGCAGCAAGGAAGGCACCACTACAGAGGTCGTCAATTGCCGCCAGCGCCCGGGCGCATGCAGTTTGCATCTCGCCAGTACGGATGGACTAGCGCACGCCATCAACGCATTTTGTTTCCAGTGCCGAAATCCTTTCTTTACAAGGCTGGCTCCTCCCACCCCTGGCCGGTCGAACGCATCTCCATCAATGGACCGCATGCTTATCGAGGACACGACCTTTGTCGTAACCGATACTGAGACCACCGGAGCACCCGCAGGAAGCGACCGAATGATCGAAATCGGTGCCGTAAAGGTTCGGAACGGCGAGGTGTTAGGGCGATTCTCGGAGCTGGTCAATCCTGGCTGTGCTGTCCCCAATCGCATCAGGCGACTTACCGGGATCAGTACAGCAATGATCTTCGACAAGCCGGCGGCCGCCGAGGTCTTGCCCCGATTCATGGAGTTCCTCGGGGACGGGATATTTGTTGCTCACAACCTATCCTTCGATCGCCGCGTTCTCAACGACGAGCTGGTTAGGGCGGGGATGCGCCCACTCCCGAACGATCAGCTGTGTACCCTTCGCCTCGCAAGGCGTCTTCTCCCGGGACTGCGTTCGAAGGGCTTGAGCAGCCTGGTGGACTTCTTCAACATAAGAATGGAGAGACGCCATCGTGCTCTGGATGATGCGCTGGCGACCGCAGAAATTCTGATACGACTTGTCGACCGACTCACTCTCGAACACCGGCATCTTGAGATCGAGCGTCTACTCCAGTTGCAGCACCAGGACTATGTTAAGACGATACCGAAGCACATTCGCCAGATTCGGGCCTCGATCGCAAGACGTCTTCCGTCCGGTCCCGGCGTCTACTTCATGAAAGACCGCGACGGACAGGTTATTTACATCGGAAAAGCCAAGAACCTTAAGAACCGGGTCCGTTCCTACTTCAGGGCGATTGAAGGACACCCGGGCCGGGTCAGACAGATGCTTCAGCGAGTGCGCGAAGTTACCTGGGAAGAGACGGGGACCGAGCTCGAAGCATTGCTGTCTGAATCCAGGCTGATCAAGGAGCTGCGGCCCACGTTCAACCGAGCCTTGAAACGACACGCTAACCGACCCTTCATCAAACTCGATATCTCCTCGCAATATCCGACCGTCTCCTACGTCAAGTTCATTGTCGACGACGGCGCGGAGTATTACGGTCCAGTCCGCGGACACCGATACGCCGAATGGGTCGTTGAGTTGATCCACCGCATGTTCAGGTTGCGCGAATGCGATGACCGCACTTTTGCACTGGGGCGACGGTGCTTCTACGGCGAGATCGGTCGCTGCGCGGTCCCTTGCGAGACGCGGGGATCTGATACGTATTCAGTCGAGGTCGATCACGTGCGTGAATTTCTCACCGGCCGCAATGCGGATCGCGTTCTTGCGCGCCTCGAGGAAGAAATGAGGGAGTGCGCGCGGCAGCTCGAGTTCGAACAGGCACGCGAATGCCGGGACTCAATCGAGAGGCTGCGTCGTCTGCTGGCGCAGCAGGAGACGGTTGCCTCGCCGATCATGGATCACAACGCCGTTCACGTGCTCCGCGACGCTCGGCACAATGTGGTAAAGCTGTTCTTCATTCGATTCGGTCGTCTCGCTCAGACCTACACGGCCGGCGACAATCCGACCGGCGATCAGGAGCGAGCGATCCGATTCCTGTGCCGGAAGCTCTATCCCGGCGATCAGGCCCGCCCGGTTAGGTACATGCGTGAAGAGATCGATGAGATTCGCATCCTGGCGAACTGGCTTTACGCGACTCGCAAGAGATCCGATATTATTCGGTGGACCTCAGACATGCCCGCTGAGGATCTTTTCGACCAGGTGTTGATCAAGATCAGGGCGGGCGACCGGTGCGAATCCGGCGCAGATCCACTCTCCGAGATGTCCGAGGAATCCGAGGTAGTCTAGCAACCTAATCGTGATGGCATACGATCTCGTACCGCTCAACGTGGGCGACATAATCGAGCGGTTTTTCGGACTTCTCGGCAGAACCTTCCAGAGGCTGGCCGGCATCTTTCTACTCGTCGGTGTACCAGCTGCTGTCGTGATGGCGGTCTCCATGGACACGTTCTTCTCGTCACTCGTCGAGATCGTGAACATGTCGCAGTCCGGTCCGACGAACGAGCTGCTGGTGCAGGCCGCCATCAGAGGTTTTGGGCTGTTGTTGCTGGGTGTCGGCTTGCTGTTAGTTGCCGACGTAACAGTCCTGGCCGCAGGCCAACTTGTCGTGTGCGGAGAAATAGTCGGTCGCAAGATCAGTGTGCGTGAGGCCTTTGAGCTCACTACGATCAGTCGACTCGGCAGAGCCTTGGGTCAACGAATCCTCGGCGAGATCGGGTCGGGGCTGGCCATAGTGGGCCCGTATCTGCTGATCCCCGTAGCCATCGCAACAAATGCGGGTGGGGGGATCATCGCCCTCGTGATACTCATCTTCCTCCTCGCATTCGCTTTGTTCCTCTATCTGCGCGTGAGATGGGCGTACGGGACGACGACGATTGTCTGGGAAGAGGAGTCAGTGTTCGGGGCCTTCACACGGAGTGGCTATCTGGTCAGTGACAGCGGCTGGAGATTGTTTCTGATCATGGCCGTTTTCGCTATTCTCATCGGCATCGCACTCTCCATGCTGATGATGCCATTTCAGCTTTGGGTGTTTAAAGACTTGTTCCTGCTGGGGCTGCAGGAGTCCGCCCGCACCGTCTCGCAGCAGAGCCCCATCAACCCGATGGATATGCTATCGGGAATTGGATTCGCGTATGGCCTTGTCGCCGGCGGGGCGACCGTACTACAGACACTTCTCAAGTCGATATACCTTCCCGTACTTTACTTCGATCTAAGAGCTCGCAAGGGTGAGTTTGAACTAGAGTCTGGCGAAGATCTCCTCTAGGTCCTCTGAGCGCGCACCTCTCGGGAGCGCGATGGTCCGGGTGTCTTTACGGTATCTTTTCTTGCCGAAGGAGGGCCTATTATCTAATTTGCCCGCCGTCTGATGCTCTTTGCCCGGCACTAATTTCTTGACGCTCGCTGTCCGGAGTCATTCCATTCTCCGCGGCTGCCCACTCTTGTTTCTGCCACACCAAATCACTTCATGCTAGCCCAGTACATTTTCTTCCTGCTCGCGGTAGTGGCGGTAACGGCGGGCCTTGGAATGCTGTTGGCAAAGAACCCGATCACCAGTGCACTCTGGCTCATCCTCAATCTCTTCTGCATCGCCGGACTGTATCTCACGTTGAGTGCTCAGTTCATCGCGGTGATTCAAGTTCTTGTTTACGCCGGCGCCATCATGGTGCTTTTCCTGTTCGTGATCATGCTGCTCAATCTTGCGGCGCTTCCCCGCGTGCGTGACCTTGACTGGCGAAAGGGCGTCGCATTCATTCTTGCCATGGGAGTGCTTGCCGAGCTGTCCTATATCGTTGCCGCAGGACTCGGTGCGGGTAGCGGCAGCATTGATCTACAGGAGGCGGCGGCGAATGCTTCGGCGGTCGAGATCGCCAAACAGCTTTTTACCGTCTATGCGATGCCGCTTGAAATGATCGGCATTTTGCTGTTGGCGGCCACCATCGGGGCTGTCATGCTGGCCAAGAGGCGGTTTGCATGAAGGTTCAAATCCGAAGATAGTAGTGGAAATCTCACTCGACTGGTACCTGGCTCTCAGCGCGCTTCTGTTCGTGATCGGAGTTCTCGGTGTGCTCTTTCGCCGAAACGCGATCGTGATTCTAATGTCCGTGGAATTGATGTTGAACGCAGTCAATCTGTCGCTCGTGGCGGTGAGCCAGAGCATCGGCGACCTGTCAGGGCAAATACTCGTGTTCTTTGTTATGTCGGTAGCGGCTGCAGAAGCAGCCGTCGGACTCGCCATCGTGATCGCGATCTTCAGGAAGAAGGTCTCGGTCGACGTCAACGATTTCACATTGTTGCGATACTAGTAGGTCACTCCCGGAGAGCGCAGTTGGTGCAGGTTAGGACTTAGGTATGAACTCGGATTTTCTGGTGCAGTGGGTTTTGCTGTTGCCGCTCGCCGGAGCGGTCTTGAACGGTCTCGGAGGGCTGTTCCTGCCTGCCTTAAGAGAACGGGAGAGCCTATTCGGCATAGTCGGTACGCTCGTCGTCGCGATCCCTTTTGCGCTCACTCTGATCCTGTTCGTGCAGCACTCCGGCGAACCGCACATCACCACGTTCTACACGTGGATGGCGGCAGGCGACCTGGACATCTCGTTCGCCTATCGAGTCGATGAGTTGTCGCTGATTATGACGCTGGTTGTCACCGGCGTTGGGGCGCTGATTCACCTGTACTCCGTCGGGTACATGCACGGAGATCCCGGGTACTGGCGGTTCTTCGCCTATCTAAACCTGTTCATCTTCGCCATGCTCAACCTGGTGCTTGGCGATAATCTCCCGGTTCTCTTTCTCGGCTGGGAGGGCGTCGGGCTGTGTTCCTACCTGCTGATAGGATTTTGGTACACCGACCTCAAGAATAGCGCGGCAGCCAACAAGGCATTCATCGTCAACCGGATCGGCGACTTCGCGTTTCTGATGGCCATGTTCGTCCTGTTCAAGGAGTTGGGAGCGCTCGATTTCGGGACCATTCTCGCTGATCCACAGGCTCTCTCGCAGTCAACTCTCAACTGGGTTGTGCTCCTTCTTTTCATTGGAGCCACGGGTAAGAGCGCCCAGATCCCGCT
>JBFIPX010000077.1:0-13989 GCA_041609895.1 Rhodothermales bacterium | reverse complement strand
GGCTAGGAGGTTAACGCTGTTAAGTATAAGAAGATCTCGCGATCGTTACAGAGTTATCGGCCGGAAAACGCTAGCCCTCCCTCCCTCCGGACAAATTCGTATCGGGTACCCACAAGTCTATGGGGCATAGAGGAATACGGTGGCAGGCCACCAACGACGCAATTAGCAATCGAGAACCGACAGAATCATGCAACCCGACGCGGACCGCGGATTTCAGAGATAACTCCCTCGCGTACCGGAAGCGCACCCTCGATCAGTCAAAAAAAGGGGCGGCCGCGCCAAGCGACCGCCCCGAGGGTCAACAGTGTTCAAAGAATCTATCCATCAATCATGTACAGTCATCAAAATCACCTACTTCGAAGCATAACATTGCCCACGCCGGAACTCATTGTAAGTGAAGGGCCGCCTCCATTTACGCTTCCCTTGAACGACTTGGACATCCAGTTACCGTCAACCTTCAGTCCGAAATCCGTATCAGCGGATCCGATGCCGGTCTCCGCACGCACGTCGATACCCACATTCTTCGCAAGATAGACCGTCACATTGCCTGCGCCGGTTTCAAGCCTGGACCGCGACGATGGTTGCCTGGTGATGACCGCCTCGATGTTGCCTGCTCCAGAGCTGGCCGATACCTCGCCGGCAACTTCACCAACCGAGATGTTGCCTGCTCCTGTATTCACCTCGACGGATCCTTCTGCCCCGTCAATGCTGACGTTACCGGATCCGGAGTTAACAACCACTTTCCCGCTGACACGGCCGATTTCAATGTTACCTGCACCAGTCTGCCCTTCCACAGTACCATCTATGTCGTCCGCCTCGACATTGCCGGCGCCGGTAGTGAAGTCGACATTATACTTTCTCGGAACTCGGACGACGACGCGAAGCTTGACCTGATCACCGTCCCGCCATCTCTTCCATCCACGATCTGTGTCCTCCAGCCGCGAACGAACGATCACATCATTCCCTTTCTTGTACATCTCCAGCTGGTGCCGATCCAGAATTCGCTTGGCGTCCTCTTTCGAGTCCACATCGACTTTTCTTTCCACCTCCACGTAGACCATGGATTCCCTCGTCGACTTGATCTCAACGTTGCCGCGATCCATGTCGATCGCGATCGTACCGCCGGCTTCGACGGCGAAAGATTTCTTGACGGTGTCCTTGATGTCGCCGGCCTCATTGACGCTGGTGGCATTCGCCGATGCAACGACTAGAAGTACTGGCAGAATCAGCGCGGAAACCCGAAGATGGTGTCGCATTGTCATTAAAACTTGTTTTGGTCTGGCAGTCTGTACGGCGATTGTCCGCCGATGTTACACACGCGCGAAAGGGTCTTCAGCAGTTCAAAAAGTGCCGCCAACCGCACGGTTGCGTGGGCCGGGACGGGAATGACACGCCGAACCCCCGTTAGAGTCCGTCCCGGCCACGCAAACCGAAATTCACTAACGCCAACGCCCTCCGACGAGGACGTATCCGCCAGCACGCGGTACCCAGACTGGTCGTATATAGACCGCGCTCCTCCGTGGCGGCACCACCCAGCGCCCCTTGACCCAGACATATCTTCCGTGCCTGTGTCCCCAATGGCCGGCTATCCAAACGTGTCGTTTGGACGGACGCCGCGTACGGATCTCGACCCGTAACGCGGGAGGCAGTCGGCGAATTATAACTAACTTGCCGTCGGCGTGGACCTTCTGAATGTCGATCGATACTGACGCCGTCGGCGACGCGTTCGCCTCTGCTGTTTGAACAGAGGCCGTGGCAGCGATAAAAACAGCCACCGCAATTGTTGCTGTAAATTTTAATGTTCTCATGGCTTCCCCTGAAGTGCTTTGTTTGCCGCTCATTGTTCTCAACGGCAATTATCGGCATCAGTTGATTCGAAGCCGACACGGATTTGTCACGATTCTGCGCTGTTTGGTCACCTGCGCGTCACAAACGACAAAAGGCCCCGCCAGACTGCTCTGACGGGGCCTTTCGGATATCCGAGTCTTGCGACTACGACGGGGATTCGACCGCTTCTTCCGTTGCCGCGGCTGTCGATTCGCCGTCGCCGCCGGCCGCCATGGCAGCCTGCAGCTCTTCGAGTTCCGTACGCGAGCCCACGACCAAGTCGCGGAATCTTCGTTGGCCGGTTCCCGCAGGAATGAGGTGACCCACGATCACGTTCTCCTTGAGGCCGAACAACTCGTCGGACTTCGCATGGATTGAGGCATTCGTTAGGACCTTCGTCGTCTCCTGGAACGAGGCAGCCGACACGAAGGAATCCGTCGAAAGCGCGGCTTGGGTAATGCCAAGCAGAATCGGCTCGGCGACCGCAGGTTGCGTATCACGGACCTCAACGGGGTTCTGATCCCGCCGCTTCATCTCGGAATTGATTTCCCGCAATCGGCGCCGGTCCACAACCGTTCCAATGCTCATCGTCGAATCGCCCGACTCCGTGACGACAAACTTGTCGTGCAGATCATCATTCATCTCCTCGACAATGAATCGGTCGATGTGATCATCCTCCAGCAGTGTCGTGTCGCCGGGGTCAACAATGCGGACCTTTTGCATCATCTGGCGAACGATTACCTCAATGTGCTTGTCGTTGATCGTCACGCCCTGAAGCCGGTACACTTCCTGTACCTCGTTTACGAGGTATTCCTGCACCGCCTTCGGCCCAAGAATGCTGAGGATGTCCTGCGGTGATATCTGACCGTCGGACAATTGCTCGCCGGCGCGGACGAAGTCGTGCTCGTGTACCAGTCGGTGCTTCGTGAGAGGGACGAGGTAGGTCCGCGACTCCGAGCCGTCGCGACTGGTCACGATCACTTCCTGAGCACCGCGCTTTCGGCCACCAAAGCTTACAATACCGTCGATCTCACTAACGACCGCGGGATCGGATGGTGTACGTGCCTCGAAAAGTTCGGTCACTCGAGGAAGACCACCGGTGATGTCTCGCGTCTTGGCGGTCTGCCGAGGGATCTTGATGAGGATCTGACCCGCCTGCACGCTATCGCCTTCGTCTACCTGAATGCGTGCCCGAACCGGCAACGGGTATTCTCTCTCCGAGGCTTTCTTCTTACCCTTCGGCGACGTTTTCACGATGATAGCCGGCGTCAGATTCCGTTCCCGGCTGTCGACGATGACTTTCTCCTTATGGCCGGTCTGCTCGTCGGCCTCCTCGCGGTAGGTTGTACCTTCGACGATATCCTGGAAGGTGACCTTTCCTTCGACCTCCGAAAGGATGACGCTGTTGTACGGATCCCAACTCGCCAGTACGTCGCTCTTGTCGACCGCCGCGCCGTCTTGCACCAGCACCTCTGCGCCATACGGAATGAGGTAAGTGATTAGTTGGCGGTTGTCGTCTTTTGTGTCGACGATCACGATTTCGCCCTGCCGGGACAAGATCACACTCTTGGCCCCGTCCGCGTCGTCGAACTCGACCGTGCGCAGATTTTGGTAGACGACCTTGCCAGCGAACTTGGTTTGGATGGTACTCTCTGCCGAGATACGGCTTGCGGTACCCCCAATGTGGAAGGTTCGCAGGGTAAGCTGCGTACCCGGCTCACCGATAGACTGCGCTGCAACGACACCCACCGATTCGCCCTGTTCGACCAATCGGCCCGTGGCGAGATTACGGCCGTAGCAAAGAGCACAAACGCCTCGCCGCGCTTCGCACGTCAGCACCGAACGAATCTCCACTTCCTCGATGGAAGTTTCGGAAATACTCCGCGCCTTCTCTTCGTCGATTACCTCGTTGGCTTCGACAATGAGATCACCTGTCAGCGGGTCATCGACGTCGTGCACCGATACCCGACCTAGAATCCGGTCGGCGAGTGGTTCAACGACTTCCTCGTTGTCCTTCAGCGCTGCGATGCGGATGCCTCTCAGGGTACCGCAGTCGTTCTGCATAACCGTGACGTCCTGCGCAACGTCTACGAGGCGCCGCGTGAGGTAACCGGCGTCGGCAGTTTTGAGAGCCGTATCCGCAAGACCCTTTCGGGCACCGTGCGTGGAGATGAAGTACTCCAGCACCGAAAGCCCCTCCTTGAAATTGGAGATAATGGGGTTCTCGATGATCTCTCCAGCTGAGCCTACGAGGCTCTTCTGCGGCTTCGCCATAAGGCCACGCATTCCACCCAACTGCCGAATCTGCTCCTTCGAGCCACGCGCTCCGGAGTCTGCCATCATATAGATGGCGTTGAAGCCCTCCTTATCGTTTTTGAGCGTATCGAAGAGCACATCGGAAACGCGGTTGTTGGTTCGCGTCCAGATATCGATAACCTGATTGTAGCGCTCGTTCTCAGTGATGAAGCCCATCTCATAGTTGCCACGGGCTTTTTCTACCTCGGTGCTCGCTCCACCAATCAACTCACCCTTGGCGTCGGGAATGATTATGTCGGAAAGCGAGAAGGTGAGGCCGGCCGTGGTGGCCATCTCAAATCCCATGCGCTTGATTTCGTCAAGGAACTTGGAGGTCTCCGGGAAGCCCGTAACCTTGAGGACCCTCGCAATAATCGAGCGCAGGTTCTTCTTGGTCAGAACCTCGTTAATGAAGCCTGCCTCGTTCGGCACGACTTCATTGAAGAGCACACGACCCACGGTCGTGTCGATGACCTCACCCTCGTAGTCCTTGACATGTATCCGGGCATGCAGTCCGACGATGTCCCGGTCGTATGCCTGGCGCGCCTCGGACATTGAGCTGAAGCGCATGCCTTCGCCCTTTTCGCCTTGACGCGCCTTGGTCATGTAGTACAGGCCGAGCACCATGTCCTGCGTCGGCACGGTGATCGGACCTCCGTGCGCAGGGCTGAGGATGTTGTGGCTCGACAGCATGAGCACCATCGCCTCGAGACAAGCATCGTGGCTCAGAGGCACGTGGACAGCCATTTGGTCGCCGTCGAAGTCGGCGTTGAAGGCCGTGCACACCAACGGATGCAGTCGAATGGCCTTACCCTCAATCAGGACAGGCTGGAATGCCTGGATACCAAGCCGGTGAAGCGTGGGAGCCCGGTTCAGAAGAACCGGCCTACCGGCAATTACTTTCTCGAGGATATCCCAAACGTCGGACGTACGTCTGTCTACAACCTTTTTCGCGCTCTTGACCGTCTTCACGATGCCGCGCTCGATGAGCTTGCGGATGATAAACGGCTTGAACAGTTCTACCGCCATCTCCTTCGGAAGACCGCACTGATGCAGACCAAGCTCCGGTCCTACAACGATGACGGATCGGCCGGAATAGTCGACCCGCTTGCCCAGCAGGTTCTGACGAAACCGGCCCTGCTTGCCCTTCAGCATATCTGAGAGCGACTTCAGAGCACGGTTGGAGTCGGACCGTACGGCATTCGCCTTTCGGCTGTTGTCGAACAACGAGTCGACAGCCTCCTGGAGCATCCTCTTCTCATTGCGAAGAATTACCTCAGGCGCTTTGATGTCGATCAGTCGTTTTAGCCGGTTGTTACGGATGATGACCCGCCGATACAAGTCGTTCAGATCACTCGTCGCAAACCGCCCGCCTTCGAGTGGTACAAGCGGGCGAAGCTCAGGCGGAATAACTGGAATGACCCGCATAACCATCCACTCGGGACGGTTGTCCATCGTGCGGTTGGCCTCGCGGAAAGCTTCCGTTACTCGTAGCCGCTTCAGCGCCTCGGCCTTCCGCTGCTGGCTGGTCTCGGTCTTGACCTGGAACCGAAGCTCCTGCGACTGGCGATCGAGGTTCGTGCGGCCGAGCATGTCCTCAACGGCTTCCCCACCGATTCGCGCGATGAATTTGTCAGGATCGTCGTCATCGAGCCGATTGTTATCCTCCCGAATCTGGTAGAGTACGTTGAAGTACTCCTCCTCGGTCAGCAGCTGCTTTTCCTCGATGCCAAGTAATGCCGCACACCCGGGCTGGACGACCACATAGCTCTCGTAGTAGATGATCTTCTCGAGGTCCTTCGACTTGATCCCAAGGAGGTGACCAATCTTGTTCGGCAGCGTCTTGAAGTACCAAATGTGTACAACGGGAACGCTGAGCGTGATATGGCCGGCACGCTCGCGTCTGACCGCCTTCTGCGTCACCTCCACTCCACACCGATCACAAATGATGCCCTTGTAGCGGATCCGCTTGTACTTACCGCAGTGGCACTCCCAATCTTTTACGGGACCGAAGATCTTCTCGCAGAAGAGACCGTCTTTTTCCGGTTTGAACGATCGATAGTTGATTGTCTCCGGCTTGAGGACCTCGCCGAAAGACCGTTCCAGTATCGATTCCGGAGAGGCAAGACTGACCGTAATGCTGCTGAAGTTCTTTTTGATCTTGTGCGTTTTACCGTACGGCATGCGTAAGACCTCTAAGTGGTAAAAATTCTTTGCCGGTTGCGGGACGAGTCGTTTTCCGAGGTTAGTCGAGCTTGACTTCGAGCCCAAGACCCTGGAGTTCTCTCACCAGGACATTGAAGCTCTCCGGTGTGCCCGCTTCCGGCATGTTCTCGCCCTTGACGATGGACTCGTACGCCTTTGAGCGGCCCTGAACATCGTCCGACTTGTACGTCAGCATTTCCTGAAGCACGTTCGCAGCCCCGTAGGCGTAGAGTGCCCAAACCTCCATCTCACCGAGTCGCTGGCCGCCGAACTGCGCCTTACCGCCCAGCGGCTGCTGTGTGATAAGGCTGTAGGGGCCGATCGAGCGGGCATGGATCTTGTCTTCAACCAAGTGACTCAACTTGAGCATGTAGATCATGCCGACCGTCGTCTTCTGGTCGAAGGGCTCACCGGTGAAGCCGTCGTAGAGCTGTGCACGGCCGTCTTCAGGCAGGCCGGCTGTTGACAGAAGCCCCTTGATGTCTTCCATGGTTGCTCCGTCGAAGATCGGGGTGGCGAACTTCTTGCCGATCTTGTGGCCAGCCCAGCCAAGCAACGTCTCAAAGATCTGTCCCAGGTTCATTCGCGATGGCACGCCGAGCGGGTTAAGCACGATGTCTACCGGCGTTCCATCCTCCAGGAACGGCATGTCCTCCTCCGGGACGATCTTGGCGATTACGCCTTTGTTTCCGTGACGGCCAGCCATCTTGTCTCCAACCTGGATCTTGCGCTTCTTCGCTACATAGACCTTGGCCAACTGCACGATGCCCGGAGGCAGTTCGTCACCCATCTGAACCTGATGGCGCTCGCGTTTCGCATGCCCGACGATCCTGCGGTGCTCTGCCTGGTAGTTGCGGAAGAGCTTGAGCAGGCGATTGTCGATCTTCCTCGTGCCCGTCGAGACGGTCCGCGAATTGATCGAGATCGGCTCGATGTCCTTGAACGCGTTCTTCGTAAACGAAGCGCCCTCCTTGACAATGATCTCTCCGTCACGATTCTCAACGGGGTACTTCGTCTTGTTACCCTTGGTGAGCTTGAAAAACTTCTGCCAGAAGGCGTCGTTGAGCGCCTCCATTTCGGATTCCAGCTCACCGTCGATGGCGGCCAGGTTCTTCTGCTCCTGCTTCTTGGAAGCTGGGTCGAGCTTGCGGCGACTAAAGAGCTTGGTGTCGATGACCACTCCGTTCATTCCCGGAGGCGCCTTCAGTGATGCATCCTTGACGTCGCCGGCCTTGTCGCCGAAGATGGCGCGCAGCAGCTTCTCTTCCGGAGTCGGATCGGTTTCACCCTTGGGCGTGATCTTACCGACGATGATGTCGCCGGCCTTGACCTCTGCACCGATCCGGATGATTCCTCGCTCGTCGAGGTCCTTGGTAGCCTCCTCCGAAACGTTCGGAATCTCTCGCGTGAGCTCCTCTTCGCCGCGCTTTGTATCCCGGACCTGAAGCTCGAATTCCTCGATATGCACCGAGGTATATACGTCTTGCGAAACAAGCCGCTCTGAGATGACTATGGCATCCTCAAAGTTGTAGCCACGCCACGGCATGAACGCCACGAGCACGTTCTTGCCAAGAGCGAGTTCTCCGCTATCCGTGGAGAAACCGTCAGTGAGCACCGTTCCTGCCTTGACCTTCTGCCCCTCCTCAACCATTGGCTTCTGGTTGATGCAGGTATCCTGATTGGTTCGGCGGAACTTGGTCAGATCGTAGGTCTTCGTCAGATCGCCAAAGATTACGTCCTCGTCGCCGCCTTCCGGCGCATACCTGACGACGATCTTGTCGGCGTCGACGTATTCGACCACGCCACTGCCCTCGGCTACGATCACCGCTCGTGAGTCGCGGGCAACCCGGTCTTCGAGTCCCGTCCCGACGATCGGCGAATCGGCCCTGAGAAGCGGCACGGCCTGCCTCTGCATGTTCGATCCCATGAGCGCCCGGTTGGCGTCGTCATGCTCCAGGAAGGGAATCAGACTCGCCGCCGGAGACACGATTTGGTTGGGAGCGATGTCCATGTACTGGACTTCTTTCGGCTCCACGATCGGGAAGTCACCCTTGTAGCGGCACTTTACGTACTTGTTCGCAAACCTCCCAGCCTTCGTCAGTGGCGCATTCGCCTGAGCAATGATCGCATTGTCCTCCTGCTCCGCCGTAAGGAACTCGATTTCATCGGTAACCTTGCCCTTCGTGACCACCCGGTACGGCGTCTCAATGAATCCGAACCCGTTGATCTTGGCGTGTACACAAAGCGATGAGATGAGGCCGATGTTCGGACCTTCCGGCGTCTCGATAGGGCAAAGTCGCCCGTAGTGGGTGTAGTGAACGTCGCGAACCTCGAAGCCGGCGCGCTCACGGGTCAGTCCGCCCGGGCCGAGCGCCGACATACGGCGCTTGTGCGTCAGCTCGGCCAGCGGGTTCGTCTGATCCATGAACTGGCTCAGCTGATTCGTGCCAAAGAAGGTGTTGATGACGCTCGAAACGGTCCTTGCGTTCACCAGGTCCTGCGGCGTAAAGTTCTCCGCATCGCGGAGGTTCATGCGCTCCTTGATGGTACGCGCCATCCGAGCCAGGCCCAGCGAGAACTGTGCACCCAGTTGCTCGCCTACCGTGCGAACGCGGCGGTTGCCAAGGTGGTCAATGTCGTCGACCGTGCTCTTGCCGTTTTGCAGCAGAATCAGCTCCTGAATAATCGATACGATATCCTCAATCGTGAGGGTCAGCGTGTCGAGAGGCTGATCGAGACGCAGGCGGCTGTTAATTCTGTACCGGCCTACCTCGCCGAGATCGTACCTCTTCTCGGAGAAGAAGAGCCGTTCGAGCACTCCACGGGCCGTGTCAAGATCAGGAGCCTCCGTGCCCCGAAGCTTGTAGTAGATGTGCTCTAGCGCATCCTCTTCGGAGTGTGTCGGATCTTTCTTGAGCGTGTTGAGGAGCGAGCTCCGGTCGACCTCGCCCTGGGACTCATCCACCGACCGAACAAGGAAGATCGATTCAATCCCGGCCTCTTTCAGTTTGTCGTAATCTTCCTCCGCTACCTCGTGATACGCCGGAAGAATGACCTCTCTTTCGCGGCGCTCCTCAAGAAGCTCTCCGGTGTCCTCGTCGACGACCTCAGTGACTTTCTCTATGGTCACGTTCGACGCGAGCTGGCGGCCGATAGCGGCTTTGAAGGACCGCTTGGTCTTCGAGCTGATTTCGTCTGCCAGGTCAAACAGGTTGACGATATCCGCATCCGTCGAGTATCCGAGAGAACGCAAGAGCGACGTTACCGGAAGCTTCTTCTTCCGGTCGATGTACGCCCACATGACGTTGCTGACATCGGTGGAGAATTCGATCCAGGATCCCCGGAAGGGAATGACCCTGGCGGAGAACAACTCTGTACCATTCGGGTGGATCTTCTGACCGAAGAAGACGCCCGGGCTCCGGTGAAGCTGCGAAACGACAACGCGTTCGGCTCCGTTGATGACGAACGTACCCCTCTCGGTCATGAAGGGCAGATTACCGAGGTACACCTCCTGCTGGACTGCTTCTTCCGCCTCGTCCTCGTCCTCATCCTCCTTGCGAGAGAGTCGCAGGGTCGCCTTCAGCGGTACCGAGTAGGATAGGCCTTGCGCGATACACTCCTCTACCGAATGCTTCGGTGCGTCTAGCGAATAGCTGAGAAACTCCAGCGTGTATCTCTCGCGGCTATCCTGAATCGGGAAGTGCTCCTTGAAAACGTCCTGAAGCCCGATGTCCTCTCGTTCTTCCGGCGAGACGTCGTCTTGAACAAAATCGCGGAAGGACTGAAGCTGCACATCCAGAAAGTCCGGATAATCTTTGACGGCGGAGATACTCTGGAAAGTGTCACGATTGAACGTGCCGTTCTTACTGGGCATATGCGAAACTCTATGCTATTTGTAAGGGTGCTGTCGCTGCATTCTCGGCCAAAAAGCAGCAAAAAAGGGGGTGGAGGGCATAGCAGAATGTTAACGTGATCGTTGACCACATGTTTCTAGCGGAATGCCCTTCACAAGCGTCGAAAGCCGACCCCCGCACGAGGCGGGGTCGGCTTCCAAAACGACCGGTTGATTTGCAGCGCGGATTACTTGAGTTCAACCTCGGCGCCTGCCTCTTCCAGCTTCGCCTTGATCGAATCCGCTTCATCCCTCGCCACGGCCTCCTTGACCGTGTTCGGGGCACCGTCCACAAGCTCCTTTGCCTCTTTCAGGCCGAGGCCGGTGATTCCGCGAACCTCCTTAATAACCGCAATCTTGTTTCCGCCGATTGCCTTGAGCACAACGTCAAACTCGGACTGCTCTTCCGCTGCCGCCGCACCATCGCCTCCCGCGGCCGGACCGGCTACGGCTACGGCCGCCGCCGCAGGCTTGATGCCATGCTCCTCTTCAAGGATAGTTGCGAGGTCGCTAGCTTCCTTGATCGTAAGGCCGACAAGTTGTTCGGCCAGCTTGTTCAAATCTGTCGCCATTGTTTTTCTTCATCTCCCGCAGCGGTCTAAGCAAAAGGCTGCGCTGCTGATTAAGGGTTGGTTGTTCTTGTGAATGCCTTCCCGGTCACATACCGCGACCCGGACTACTCTTGCTTTTCTGCTATCGCACGGATAGACCCGACCAGATTACTTCCCGCACTCTGAAGGCTCCCAATGATATTCGTCATCGGCGCCATCAAGAGTCCGATGATGTCAGCGATTAGTTCGTCCTTCGACTTGAGGGCAGCCAGCGTCTCGAGCGCGTCAGCCTGATAGATGGCACCCTCAACGAATGCAACCTTGAGCTCCGGCCGCTCGGACTTCTCATCCGACAGGTACTTCTTGATGACCCGGGCCGGTGCGGACGGGTCTTCGGAGAATGCCACCGCGACAGGACCGCTCAAGTGCTCGTAAAGGTCCTCAAATCCACCCTTCCTCTCCATCGCGATTTTGAGAAGGGTGTTCTTTACCACGCGATACTGAACACCCATATCCCGAAATCGGTTGCGCAGGTCGGTCGCCTGTGCCACAGATAGCCCTGAGAAGTTCGTCAGGTAGACGATCGGGGAGCTGTCGAGCATCGCGCTGAGTTCGTCGACGGCCTGGTTCTTCTGTTCTTTCGTTAATGCCATTTCAAAATCTCCTGGAGTCTGTTCGCCGTCCGCCTATCGAAGGGCATTGAGCACATCGTTTCGATCGATTTCGATCCCCGGACCCATCGTCGTAGACATGGTGACGGATCGCAGGTAAATGCCTTTCGCCGCCGAAGGCCGGAGGCGCAACACTTCCTTCAGGAATGCGGTCGCATTATCGGCGATTTGCCCCGCTGAAAAGGAAGCCTTACCAATCGACGTATGCAGGTTGCCGAACTTGTCTACGCGGAAGTCAATCTTGCCCGCTTTCACCTCCGTAACGGCGGCGGCAATGTCCATCGTTACCGTACCGCTTTTGGGGTTGGGCATCAGGCCACGGGGCCCGAGAAAACGACCCAGCTTTCCGACTTGACCCATAACGTCCGGAGTAGCAATCAGCACGTCGAATTCGAGCCATCCGTCTTTCTGGATCTTCTCGATGAAGTCTTCCAAACCGACAAAGTCGGCTCCGGCCTCTTTCGCCTCCGCTTGCTTGCCTTCATTGGCGAGGACCAGCACGCGGGTAGTCTTACCAGTGCCGTGGGGCAATCTGACTGTGCCGCGAACCTGCTGATCGGCGTGCCGAGGGTCCACCCCGAGCCGGACATCCATATCGACGGATTCGTCAAACTTGGCCGAAGAGGTTTCCTTAACCAGCGTAGACGCGACTGCGATTCCGATCGGACCCTCCACGTTGCCTATGGTCTCTACCGCGTTGCGGTAACGCTTTCCTTTCTTTCCCATTTACATTGATGTCTATGCGGTTCGAACGCCGAAACGGGTCGGCTCCCGCAGTTTCAGGACAATCGTCTCGCGCCTTCATCCCGGCGACGAGCCGGGCGCAGTCGCGTCATGCAGGCTCTGGAGCGCCTTCTACAACAATACCCATCGATCTGGCGGTACCCGCAATCATTCGCGCCCCTTGGTCGAGATCCCACGCGTTGAGGTCCTCCATCTTCTGCTCCGCAATGTCTCTGCATTGCTGCCAGGTGACTGTCGCGACCTTCTCCCGCAAGGGGTCAGCCGCTCCGGACTCGATCTTCGCCGCCTTCTTGAGGAGCACCGCCGCAGGAGGACTTTTTACAATGAAGGTGAAGGATTTGTCAGCATACACCGTGATCACCACGGGAAGGACAAGTCCCATGCGGTCCTGCGTGGAAGCATTAAACTGCTTGCAGAACTCCATGATATTCACTCCATGCTGACCAAGCGCCGGGCCAATCGGAGGAGCGGGATTTGCCTGCCCCGCCTTTATCTGGAGCTTGATGTATCCGTCAATCTTTTTCGCCATGTGATTCGCGGTGCAAACGTCAGACGGACCCGACTCCCGCTTAACTTTTTACCTGAATATGACCGCCCGGAAGAAGCCTATTAGGAAGACAAAGTAAGGCGTAAAGTTCCAGCAGCAGCGGACTACTCCGAAATTTCAGATTCGGTACCCGGGCGAGGTGCCCGACGCTACTCTTCGTGCTCGACCTGCAGGTAGTCGAGTTCCAGCGGTGTTTTCCTACCAAAAATGGAGACCATGACCTTCACTTTCATCTTGTCGGGATACACTTCCTCAACGAATCCGGTAAAATTGTTGAAAGGTCCGTCAACCACCTTGATCGCATCGCCCTCGCTGAACGGAATCTCCGGCTGCTCTCCGAGTTCGCGCGCCTCGTCGATCTTGCCGAGGATCCTGTTGACCTCGTCCGGACGAAGCGGGGTGGGCACGTCACCCGTCGTGAGGAAGCCCACAACAGATGGAACGTTGGAGATTACGTGCTGGAGTTCCTTGTCGAGCACCGCATTGATCAGGAGATAGCCTGGGAAGAATGTCTTCTCTCGAGTCCGTTTCTTCCCCTGCCGCATCTCGAAAACGGTCTCCGTCGGGATCATGATCTCTCCAATCTTATCGCTCACTCCGAGCCGATCCGCCTCGCTCTCAAGGTATTGCTTGACCTTCTTCTCGTGACCGGAGAAGGTCCGCAACACATACCACTTTCGGATTTCCTTGGTTTTGGACTTGCTCATGGTGGCAACGCGTAAGGCTGCTACTGGTAGATGAATTCGAGTATCTGGTTGATGACCCAGTCCGCAGCGTAGATAAATAGGGAGATGGCCATCGTCGCGGCCAAAGTCACAAGCGTATTGTTGATCAACTCTCGGCGTGAAGGCCAGCTCACCTTCCGCATCTCCTTGATCACATCATCCAAATAAGCCTTGGCGTTCATCAGACAGTTCCGATAGTAAGTTTGTGGCCGCGGCCAACGCGGCATCCCGTCGGGCGAGCGTCACCTACTCTCCCGGCCACCCATTGATCCTGCGCGACAGGCGCAAATTGCACGGGCGGCAGGACTCGAACCTGCAGCCTGCGGTTTTGGAGACCGCTGCTCTGCCAATTGAGCTACGCCCGTTTACCCATGACCGCGGGGCTGCCGGCCACGCAATCAGGAGTCTCAGTCGAGGATTTTGGAGACGACGCCGGCGCCGACGGTGCGGCCGCCTTCCCGGATCGCAAATCGCAGCCCCTGCTCCATCGCCACCGGAACGATCAGCTTTACAAGAAACTGCGTGTTGTCGC
>JBFIPX010000076.1:0-14033 GCA_041609895.1 Rhodothermales bacterium | reverse complement strand
TGAGGCGCAGAAGATCGAGCGCCGAATACGCGACATCTATGTACGCGGTCACCATTACCGCGATTGCGCCGTGCTATATAGAACCAATGCTCAAAGCCGGTCTATCGAGGAAGCACTTCGCCGAGCCGGAATACCCTACCGGGTGATCGGAGGTGTCTCGTTCTACCAGCGCAAGGAAATCAAAGACGTCGTCGCCTACTTGAGACTCGCCGTCAATCCGCACGACACGGCGAGTTTGAGGCGTGTGATCAACTTTCCAACGCGCGGCATTGGTCTCAAAACTCTTCAGCAGATTCTCGACTACGCTGCGGACCGGGACATGACTCCCTGGGCGGCCATAGAAGAGATTGAGGAAGTAGGGTTGTCAGCCCGCGCCCAGCGCGCGGTCAAGAAATTTGCCACGTTGATCACGGAGTATTGCGACCTGGCTGCGACCGAACCGGCTGACCACGTCGCGCGTGAGGTCATTCGCAGTTCCGGGCTACTCGACGAGTTGAAGCGCGAGCACACGACCGAAAACCTGGTGCGCTGGGAGAACGTCCAGGAACTCGTAAGCGCCATCGCCGAATCTGTCGCGTCAAACCCGGACACCGGATCCCTCAGCACGTTTCTACAGGAGGTGTCACTCCTGACCGACGCCGACGATGATCACACGGAGGGTGACAAGGTCACCCTGATGACGCTGCATGCATCGAAAGGCCTCGAGTTTCCGGTGGTGTTCATCACCGGGCTTGAGGAAGGGCTCTTTCCGCTCGCGCGTGCGGCGCAGGAGAAAGAGGAACTGGAGGAGGAAAGACGGCTGTTCTATGTTGGCGTCACACGGGCCGAGAAGATGCTCTTTCTGTCGACGGCTCGAAGCCGATACCAGTACGGCGAGCAGCAGTCGTGCGTACGTAGCCGCTTTCTGGATGAGACTGCGCCCGGCCTTATCCGCACGGAGGCGGGCCTCGACTTCACGGCCAAAAAGGACCGCTTCCGCATGCGGTCCGGAGGGCGGGTTGCCTACGACGACGTCGACCCCTACTACTACAGACAGAATTTGCGTGCCAAGTCGGGCGCATCCAGTGCGGCGGCAGGTCGACGGGTCGTCTACGATGAGGGTGAGGGCGGCGACATTGTGCCGGGGGTCATCGTCGAGCACGAAGTGTTCGGGGAAGGCAAGGTGCAGGCGGTTGAAGGGAACGGTCAGCAGGCGAAGGCCACAGTGTTTTTTAAGACAGTCGGACAGAAGAAGCTCGTGCTGCGGTTCGCACGCCTCAGGGTGATCGGATGACGACCACGAGCAACCGGGACCCCTTTGAATCATTAGCCGGCCTCACGTTCGCGGCGGCGCTCCTCGCTACGGTTGCCTTCTGGGTGTCGGGATGTGCGGACGACGATCGTCTGAAACTCGTAGTCTACAGTCCTCACGGAAAGGAGCTCTTGACGCACTACGAAAAGGCGTTTGAGGCTCGTCACCCCGATGTCGACGTGCAGTGGATCGACATGGGCGGTCAGAATGCGGAGGATCGGATACGCACGGAGAAGACCAACCCGCAGGCGAGTTTGTGGTGGGGGGGAGCCGGTATGGCGTTCGATCGTGCGGCTCGTGAAGAGCTCCTAGAACCGTATCGACCCACCTGGGCGGCCGCCGTTCGCGCCGACGCACGCGGCGATACCGACGAATGGTACGGCACCTTTTTTACCCCCGAGGTCATCGCCTACAACACCGTGGCCGTCGATTCGGGAGAAGTCCCTCGCTCATGGGACGAACTGCTTGAGCCGAAGTGGAAAGGCCGCGTTCTCATCCGATATCCCCTCGCCTCAAGTACGATGCGGACAATCTTCGGCGCCATGATTCTACGACAACCGACGGTCGACGAAGGATACCGATGGCTCGCCCGTCTGGATCAGAACGTTAAAACGTATACCGCCGATCCGACGCAGCTTTACCTGAAGCTCGCAAGAGGAGAGGGCGACGTGACTCTTTGGAACCTACCGGATATCTACCTCCAGGCGACCGCAAACGGATATCCGTTTGGTTCTGTGGTGCCATCCGAGGGGACGCCCGTACTAGTGGATGGGATCGCTCTTGTGAAAGGGGGGCCAAATCTCGATCGGGCGCGTGAGTTCTACGAGTTCGTGACGACGGACAGCGCTCTGGTTCATCAGGCCGAGGCGTACTTCCGAATTCCGGTCCGAGACGATATTTCGGCCGATCAATTGCCCGCGTGGATGGCAACGATCGATGTCCAGCCGCTCGACATGGACTGGGAGCGACTGGCAGACGAAGGTCCCGACTGGATGCAGTTCTGGGACGAGCAGATTAAGGGTAGAGGAGAGGAATATCTCCAGGAGGGCTAGTGCCTGCAGATCAGGCCGGCGCCGTCTTCTCGGCTGTCAGGTAGTTCGCTCGTAAGAACCGCACGTGATGTTCCTGGTGTCCGCTGACGATGTAGATTAGTGCACGCACGGTTACCGGCCATCCGCTCGCGACGCCACGACGCTCGAGTTCGTCGTTTGAGAAAGACCGGAAAAGAAGGATGTTTGACCTTCGTAGGTGGTAAAGTTCGTCCGAGATGTCCGTCAGTGTTCGGTCGTCAAAACGCGCGGCATCGACGTAGTCGTCCTGTTCCATACCGGGGAGTTCAGCAGGCTCTTTCCGTGCGATTTGCATCGCCCTGCCGCTGAATATGCGCTCCGTATCACACAGGTGACCAGCGATCTGTTTGATACTCCACTTACCGGCCTTGTAGCGATAGCATGCGAGACCGTTCGGTACGCCGCGAAAAAGGTGGGCCGTGGACGCCATCTGTGTGGTCAGAAAACCAATCACGTCGCCCTCCGGGACGAGGCCCACGTACCCGCGGTAGAAGTCGTGGTAATCCGCCTTGGACGGTCGGGTGGTGAATCGCTGATCCATGTTCGCCAGGTTCTTTCTTAGTGCGGCCAGAGATCAACCGCTTCTCGCGCGCCCGGAAAGGAAAACCCCACCTGCTCTAGCTCAGAGCTAAGCAGCGGCGACGGGCTCTGCCTCGAAGTCTGCTTCGCCCGTCTCTCCGCTCATCAATACCGAAAAAGGACGAAGCGGTTCGATGTTCTCAAAGACGATCTTGAGCGTCGCGGTCAGCGGCACCGCGAGGATCATTCCCCAGATTCCCCACAGCCAACCCCAGAAGATGAGGGAGATCAGGATGACGAGCGCGCTGAGATTCAGGCTGAAGGACATCACTTGCGGCTCGACCACGTTCCCCATAAGAATCTGCACGCTACCCAGCAGGGCGAGTACGAGAAAAGGCACGGTCCACGTTTCGAACTGAAGCGTAGCAAGCAGGAAGGGAAGCAATGTGGCTACAACGGACCCGATGTTAGGTATGAAGTTGAGCAGGAATGCGATCACGCCCCACAGCAACGCGAAATCGACCCCGAGAAGTGAAAGGATCAGGGCCGTCGCCCCACCCGTTCCCGCACTGATCAGTGTCTTCGTCACAAGATAGCGTCGTACACGACCGTCGATGTTGGACAGCATTGCGCCGATGTGCTCAGCTCTGCCGTTGGGAAACGCCTTCCGGACCCGTGACGAGAAGTCGCCGCTTTCGGCCAGGATGAAGAGCATGAAAAGTATCACCAGAAACGTGTTGCTCGCGACGCCGATGAACGATCCAATGCCCGAGGTCAGGGCGGAAGTGATCGATGACAGCTGAATCGCATTCCTCAATTGGAACCCTTCGACCGACACGTTGAATCGAGCCGCGAGCTCCTGAATACTCAGGAGGACACTTTGTAGAAAGCCTGTCACCCGTCCTTGGTACTTCGGCAGCTCCTGCGCGAACGTCTCGACGCTGGAGTAGAGGACCAACGTCAGAAGAAACAGACCCAGCGTGAACGACAGCAAGACGACAAACAAGGCGGCCACGGTCGGCACGCGCTTGGATCTGAGGAAGATGACGATCGGCTTGAATATGTTCGAAAGGAGAAGCGCGATTGCGAAGGGCAGCAGAACAGCCTTCAGTAGCTTCAGAACCACACCGACAACGAAGAGTGTGAGGATGATCAAGAGGGCAAGCGCAAGTCGGGAATTCGAGATCGTGTCCAGACGGCTCAGCGCGGACTGCCCGAGCATTGCGCCTTGGTCGGGCGAGATGGAATCGGCGTGCTCCCCCGGACTTCCGGTGTCCTCACGTGCTATGTCGACACTTCGGTCGCTCACTGCGTCAGATACTTGGACGATTGCGCCGGCGACCTGGCGTCACGCGTCGCCGAAACAGCGCCCTGGTTGGGTGCGGGCTCAATACCTAGAATATCGGCCATAAGTGCGTACAAGTGAATGGATTCTATCTCGGGGATGACGGCACCTTTTTTGAAGGCTGGCCCGCCGGCAATGAACACGGCTTTCATTGACTCGAGGTCGGGGTCGTAGCCGTGATCTCCTCCCGTGTGCCAGCGTGGATTGTCGTCCACCCGTCGTCCAAACGTCCAGCCTTCATCCAGGATTGCCACGATCGGCGGGATCCTGGACGAACCCCTGTAGCGCCAACGAGCGGGCATCCGGTCTCGGGTATAGACGGTCATACTCGAATGGGCGCCGTCGAGTTTTGAGTAGGCCTCAAACACCGTTGATGAGTCCGCCCAAAACGCGGTGGTCGGTCCGCGCTCCGTGAAGCGAAGCTCCGACATGTCCAGATAATCCTCCATGTAAACGACCTTCTTCGGATCGCGATCGGCCTGCCCATGATCGGATACGATCAAGATGTTTGTCTTTTCCAGGAGCCCGCGACTCGCAAGTCCAGCGACGAGGCTTCCAATGAAGCGGTCCACCGTGGCTATCGCAGCCGCGGTCTCAGGGCTCTTTATCCCGTGCCGGTGGGCCGTTTCATCGACGAGCGCGAAATAGAGCGCGATGAACGAGGGCCGCTCGGTCGAGGGCATGTCCAGCCATCGAAGCGCCTGATCGACGCGCTCCTCACCAGGCACGTTGCCGTCGTAATGGTACCAGAAGCTGGGTCTCAATCCGTCGATGACGGTTTCGGACCCGGGCCAGAAATAGACGGCCGAATTTAAGCCGTGCTTTCTGGTGGTGATCCAGATCGGTTCGCCGCCCCACCAGGTGGAGTCCGCGGCGTCTTCTGGATCTGAATATCGAAACGACCTGTCGAGTTCGGGATCGTAGAATCGATTGCTGACGATTCCGTGCTGCGCAGGGTATAGCCCGGTAACGATCGTGTAGTGGTTCGGAAAGGTCAGCGTTGGGAAGACGGGAATCAGGCCTTCCGATCGAACTCCGGATTTTGCCAGCGCCTCGAGGTTGGGCGCGTCGTGAAGATCAAGATAGTCCTGACGAAACCCATCGATGGAAATCAGGATGAGTGTATGGGGCTCATCGATGGCCGTCGGTCTAAGTGCGGACTGCGTGCCTGCGCAGCCGGCGAGCAACAGAGCCGTTAGCGCCCAGTGTGCGACGTCATTGCGTCGCCACGTCCACGATTTCATATCGGCATAGATCTATGAGCCATCAACGAGACCATCAGAGGTACTACCCACTTTCCAGGTTCCTGGATAAAACAAAAGGCCGGCCACTGCGAGGAGGCCGGCCCACAGGTTAATAACTCTAAAGCTGCTACTTGCCGAAGATCCAATAGATAATCAGTCCACCTACCGGGAAGAAGACGATCAGTAGGGTCCAAAGCACCTTGTCGCCCGTTTGGCGCTCGCTGCCGAAGACTTCGATCAAGGCAATGATGTCTAGTATGACTATGATTGCGCTGCAAATTCCGTAGGTCCAGAAGCCTCCGAAACGATCAATCAGGTTCGGTCCTCCACAGCCGGTCAGAATAGCTGTGGTCAGGATCAGCAGCAACGCACCCAGTGAATTATGTACGGTCGTTTTCATAAGGCAATATCAAATTGTACGGAAGTGGCGGTGGTAACGCGCCTACCCATAAAGTAACACGTTGGAAGATGTCAAAAGTTACACGCGCGATATCGGCGCCTTGACCCGTGCCCGGCAGTGAGCGAGTTGACCAACTCTTCATCTCGTCCCGTCGATGGTAGGGCACGCATCACACGCTGGACGGTCGAGATCACGTGCATGGGTCGACAGGGCATGGATTTAACGGAACTGTGTCGTTGGCCGACCCGTTCGACGCCTCTCAAATTGGCAGGCAATCTTATTCGGCAGCTAAACCGATGCGCATCGCGGACATCGATCTGGGTCGACGACCGATCTTTCTGGCGCCCATGGAGGACGTCAGTGACCCGCCGTTTCGCGTGCTCTGCAAACGGTATGGGGCCGACATGCTGTACACGGAGTTCATTTCGTCCGGAGGTCTGGTTCACGAGGCCGAGGGATCGCTCAAGAAACTTGACTTCTACGAGCATGAGCGGCCGATCGGTATACAGATTTTTGGAGGCAATGTCGAGCAGGTTCGCGAGGCGGCGCGAATCGTGGACCGATCCGAGCCCGACCTGATCGACATAAATTTCGGCTGTCCGGTCAAGAAGGTGGTTTGCAAGGACGGAGGCGCGGGAATACTGCGGAACCTGCCAAAGATGCGGCGAATCACCGAGGCGGTGCTGGAGGAATCGTCGCGACCGGTCACGGTCAAGACCCGACTCGGTTGGGACGATAACTCGATCCGCATCGTAGATGTCGCACGGATGCTAGAGGATATCGGCGTCGAGGCTCTCGCCGTTCACGCGAGGACGCGATCTCAGATGTACAAGGGTGAAGCGCGATGGTCGTGGTTCCGGCGGATTCGCGAGGAGGCTGGCCTGTCGATTCCGCTCATCGGCAACGGTGATGCGACCAGCCCGGAACGCATCCAGGATATGTTCGACGAGACGGGTGTCGATGCCGTGATGGTTGGACGGGGAGCCATTGGCAACCCTTGGATTTTCCGCGAGGCTCGCGTCTATATGGAGACGGGCGAGCTTCCGCCGCCGCCATCGTGGGACGAGCGTGTTTCAGTAGTCGCAGAGCACCTGAAGCTGAAGTGCGAATGGCTCGGGGAGCACAAGGGCGTGCTGGAGATGCGCCGAATGTATGGCGGATACTTCAAGGGGTTTCGCAATGCGAGCCTTCTGCGTCAGCGCATCATGGAGGAGAGCACAGAGGCGGGGGTGCTCGAGGTGCTGATGAACTTCGGCGAGGATCTCCCTAAGCCGATGGTTCAGTTGCCGGCGAAGCTCCCCGACCGAAGCGTAAAGAAGGCGACGCTGCCGTTGGCGGTGTAGGTGATTTGCGCGCGCGTCTGGTTGCCCGTTTTCGCGGGCATGACTGACATTGCCGTCCCGGCTGCGGAGCCGGGATCTACCGACGGCCGAGATGCCCTACAGGTACCCGCTTGTGCGGGTACGACGATTCGGACGTCATCCCGGACTTGATCCGGGATCCAGTAGGCTGTATAGGTGCCCGCTTGTGCGGGCATGACGGCAGGATGAGTGTCCGGTCGCTTGTGGGCACATGACGGTTGGATGGATGCCCGCTTGTGCGGGCATGACGGCAGGATGAGCGCCCGTCTTCAGGAGTTTGACAGTCTAGCTGGTTTGTGATTTAAGCTGCGCCTTTTCCGAGCTTGTAAATCGCTTGATCAACAAGGACCAGCACGCCTCCCGTCAAGGCAAATGCCGTAAGCGCGTACACGGGATGCCATATTACGAGCCCGCCAATGCATCCAAGCACTCCACCGAGGTACTTGATGTAGTTGAGTTGTTCGTTCGTGGAACCTTTGATGAGATTTTCCAACTGCTGCTCGTCATAGTTGGACATATTCTCGACGATCATGCTGTAGACATCGAGGTTCTCGACGAACCCTAGGATTATGCGGGTCGCCCATTCCTCGATCTCTTCCGACCGCGCCTCAATCTTCTCCGGGAGTCGGTCGAGGAGATCGTCCATGTCGTCGAGGACCGCATCGAGCGAAGCAGGAAGCTCGCGGATGCTCTGGTCTAGTCGCCGCTGGAACTCATCTTCGTTCAGAAAGCGATAGACCTTGAGGGCAAGCCCGCTTAGTCCCTGGCCGACTTCCTGCTCGATTTTGTCAATCGTGAACTCCACGATGCGCCTTCGAACGTCCTCGGACGCGACCACCTCATCGAGATACTGTGTTGTGAGCAGCTTCAGGTCTGTCCTGAAATCGGGATCCTCAATGACACCGCGGGTGACGGAGAGGGCCAGCTCCCGATATCGCGGTATCACCTGCGACTCTTCGATCTTCTGCTTGATGATCTGCTCATTGATCAGCTCTTCGGAGACAGCCTTGGCGAGGCGATAGATTACGCGCTGCCGCTGCGACGGTATCAGCCCCTGCCCAAAGATGGGTCGACGATTCCGCGGGTTGAACAGCATCGTAATCGCGAGCCAATTGGTCAGAAAGCCAATCAATCCTGATACGGATACGATTCGCAGCACACCCGCCAATTCAAGTTCGAGACCCATCACGCGGATGGCGGCGTCAGGAAAATCCCAAAGAAATGAGACGACGAATCCTATCGCCAGTAATATTGGAAACAGCCGCAGAAAAGGCAGCAGTCGAGCGTGAGCACCCTCGGGTCTCGGCGGCTCCGGAGACGGTTTCGGTGCGGGTTCGCGGGGTGGGAGGTGCTTGCGACCGTACCGAGTAATGAGCCCCCGAAGATCACGGACTCGAGCCTTGGTAATCGCCTTCGCTTCGGGTAGCGTGTGTGCCTGTCCCGCAATGACTACGCCCGTGGAACCGGTGGAGGTTGTGCCGTCGTCAGACACTTCGTCGTCAGACACTTCGTCGTCAGCTGCTTCGGCATCCACGGCATCTCCGCGAATGTCCGACGCCTCGGCAACGTCTTGTGAATCCGGTCGGTTCTCGAGGGCCTTGGAACTCGCGTCCAATTCGCCGGCCTCGTCTTTGGGCGATTCGTCGGCAACCGGCGAGGGTTTGTCTACGCTGTCCTTGTCGATGCTATCAGTCATCCGCGCGACGGAATCCCAACCGCTCTGCGTCTTTCTGCATGCCGGATATAACTCGCATCAGGTGCTCATCGAAATCGACCCCAAGTTCATCGGCACCCTGATACACGTCGTCGCGACTTACTGCGGCCGCGAACGCCTTGTCCTTGAGTTTCTTCTTGACCGACTTGGGCTTTAGGCCGTCAAGCCCGGTCGGCCTCACGTAGCCGACGGCCGTAATGAATCCGGCTATCTCGTCAACCGCAAAAAGCGTCTTGGCCAGGAGCGAGGTACGGGGCACGCCGCTGTACTGTGCATGCCCAAGTATCGCTTCGATTATCGCTTCGGGGTATCCGTGCGATCGAAGCACCTCGACGCCAACAAAAGGATGTTCATCCGCTGTGGGATGCTTCTCGTAATCCATATCGTGGAGCAGCCCCGTAATCCGCCAGAGTTCTTCGTCCTCTCCAAAATGACCAGCATACTCTGCCATCGCGGCCTCGACAGCGTACGCGTGTCTCCGGAGGCTCTCCGTCTTTGTCCACTCGTGAAAGAGCTCCAGGGCTTCTTTGTAGGTTGGCATATCCTAGAGAATGTCGACGATTTTCAGTTCTTTGAGGTATCTGCGCGGATGCTTCTTGAAGTCGACAAGCACCTGGTTGAGGCTCACGACAGCCGAGTCAAGGTGAACGTATAGACCGTCGTCGTTGATTAGCCTGCCAAGCGTACCGTCGCCGGCCTCGATCTTTGCCGTCACGGCGTCTAGCCTTGCTGTGGTCGTTTTCAGCGACTCCATGAGTTCGTCAAGCGACTCCATCGAACTCCTCATGTCCGCGACTGCGTACGAAAGCGAGTCACCCTGTTCGTCCATCGCATTTCTGAATGACCCGGTGATGCCCTCAAGGTTTTCGAGGATGCCACCGAGGTGAGCAGATTCCTGGCGTATCGTAGTCTCGAGTGCGGAGGCCGTGCCTCGCAACGCGCCGATGGTCTGCCGGAGATCCGAAGACGGGTTGCCAAGCAGTTCCGAGGTGGCGCTGAGCGTTGCGTCCAGGTTGGTGAGGACGCTGTCGGCCTTGTTCGCCAGGTCGGGTGCCCGCCTTGTGATTTCCGCAAGAATGTCCGCTCCATCCGGTGCAGTATCGACGCGACCACCGCGAGGTATCGCCGGGTTACCACGGTGGCCGAGGTTAAGGTCGATTCGCACGCCACCCAGAGCGTCGATGCCCGCGACCTCCGCGGTAGTACCGAAGGGTACCTTGATGCTCTGGTCGACCTTGAAACGTACGCGAATGCTGTCTATTTCCTGTTCGTAAGCCACGCCGGTGACTGAGCCCACTTTCACGCCGCTAACGCGAACAGGATTACCCGCAATCAACCCGCCTGCGTCATCGAAGACCGCATAGTAGCCGCTGGTACCGCTGAATAGCGGTATGTCCTTCAGATAGCGGATACCGAAAACGAAGATCGCAACCGTGACCAGAATTGCCAGGCCGACTTTCAGTTCATTAGCAAATCTCACTATGCAAGTACCGGTTCATTCAATGGGCTCGTTCGATCTATTGTGATTCGCTCACAGGAGTGCCGATCTGATACTCACTGGCTCGCACGAAATTGCAGACTACCGGGTCATCGCACAGGTGTAGTTCATGAATCGTGCCCATCCAGTGGATGGTTCCGCCGTGAACCAGCGCCGCGCGGTCCGCGACGTCGAGGACCGAATGCATGTCGTGCGTCACTACGATACTCGTTACGCTGAGTTGCTCGGCGAGCGCCGTGATCAGTTCGTTAATCGTGTTAGAGGTTTCCGGGTCGAGACCGCTGGTCGGCTCGTCATACAGGATGTAGCGAGGTCGCAGGGAGACGGCCCGCGCGAGTGCAACGCGCTTGCGCATGCCGCCCGAAAGCTCCGCCGGAAATTTCGAACCCACGTCCGGCAGGTTGACCATCAGAAGGCATTCTTCAACCTCCTTTTTGATCGCGTCGTCCGTCATGTTGGTGAAGGTGCGCAGAGGGAATGCCACGTTCTCAAAGGAGTCAAGCGAGTCGAATAGGGCACCGCCCTGGAACAGCACACCGAACTGCCGGCGTACTTCCTGCAGTTCGTCATAATTGATTTTGTTGATATCTGTGCGGTCTATAAATACTTGCCCTGCATCCGGTCGCAGCAGACCGATCAAGTGCTTCATCAACACGCTCTTGCCGGATCCGCTGCGCCCGATGATAGCGAGTGTTTCGCTTTCGTGGACCTGCAGGGAAACATCCTTCAGGACCGGCTTGCCGCCGAAGCTCTTGTCGATATGGCGAACGTCGATCATGGATTACTACAGGAGTGCCGCGGCGAGGACAAGATCGGCAACCAGTATGTACACGCAGCTCGTGACCGCAGCTTGGGTAGTGGCTCGACCAACTCCTTCAGCTCCGCCCTCGGTGAAGTATCCTTTGTAACACGAGATGGATGCTATCAGGAAGCCAAAAACGAACGACTTGATCAGTCCGAAGATGGGGTCGAAGGGCTTGAAGAACTCGCGCGCGCCATCGATGAATTCGCCTATGGGAACGGCCCCGGTGAGAGAGCCCACGAACGCTCCGCCGGCCACGCCGACGAAGCAGGCGGTCGCATAGAGTACGGGGAACATGAACAACCCCGCGACCACACGCGGCACAATCAGATACCCGATCGAATTGAGTCCCATCGCTTCGAGAGCGTCGATTTGCTCCGTGACCCGCATCGTACCCAACTCCGCGGCGATTCGGGCACCGACTCTCCCCGCCAGGAGAAACGCGGTCACGACTGCTCCGAGTTCAAGGATTACGGAGGGAACGACCACCGCTCCGATCACGCTCTTCGGGATAAACGGCGACACTAACTGGTACGCCGTCTGCACCGTAGTAACCGCACCAGAGAAGAGCGCGGCAAGCGCTACAATCGGGATCGAGTCGATGCCGATCTTCACCATCTGATCGACGATGTTCTTCCGATACAGTCGAAACTCTCCGACGGACCCGAACGCCTTGGCCATCAGCAGGACGAAACGGCCCAAAGCCTCCGCAGGCTGCAACGCGCGAATGATGAGTTCAGGCATAAATTCTTGGCGGACACCTTGACGGATTGTGAAGATAGTTTTCTGCCGTCGGGTCGCAAACTACTGGATTTGCGGTATTGCGGAATGAACGCGGCACGTCTTGGTTCCGTTCGTCACGATAGCATTACTGCGAGAACGGAGTCTATTCGTATTCTCGCGCAGGCATACGGTTAATTTCGGGCTCTATCTCGTGTATCGTATCATGCTCCTCTCCAATACAAGTCCCGCCGGACCCGTCTACAATCATTCAGGATGGCCAAAACGAAGACACAATACGTATGCCAGGTCTGCGGCACGGCCGTGCCCAAATGGATGGGTCAGTGTGGCGGGTGCGGTGGCTGGAACACGCTCGTGGAAGAAGTGCAGCGGTCCGCCGCGCGCGCCCCGCTTGGCTCGTCGCTGTCGCTGACCGGGCATGGTCACCCTACCAGGCTTGCGGAGGTGTCGGTGGACGCCGAAGTGCGCCTCCGTACGGGAATTGCGGAGTTCGACCGTGTCCTGGGCGGCGGTATCGTACGTGGCTCGCTGGTACTGCTCGCGGGAGACCCCGGGATTGGCAAGAGCACGTTGATGACCGTGCTTGGACGCAACCTTGGCAGTACGGTGATCCTCTATGTGACAGGCGAAGAGTCCCTGCGACAGGTGAAGATGAGAGCGGAGAGACTTGAAGTTAACGTGGATACCACGCACGTCCTCGCTCAGACGAATGTTGAGGTGATCGCTGAGGCGACCCGTGAGCTGATGCCAGAAATCCTCATCATCGATTCGATCCAGACACTTTATCGTCCCGATCTCGACAGCGCTCCCGGCTCCGTGAGCCAGGTTCGCGAGAGCGCAGCGACGCTCCTCCATGTCGCCAAGTCGCTCGAAGTGCCGACATTCATCATCGGTCACGTCACCAAGTCGGGAGCCATCGCTGGGCCGCGGGTTCTCGAGCACATGGTTGATACGGTCATGCAGCTGGAGGGCGACCGGCACCACTCTTTCCGCATACTTCGCGCTGTCAAGAACCGCTTCGGATCCACGAACGAGATCGGGATCTTCGAAATGACCTCATCCGGTATTCGCGAGGTCGACAACCCGAGCGAGATATTTCTGTCCGATCGTTCTGAAGACGTGAGCGGATCGGCTGTTGTTTGCTCGGTCGAAGGCTCGCGCCCCGTTCTTGTAGAGATCCAATCTCTCGTCGCGCAGACGTCCTACGCGACGCCGCAGCGGACCACGACAGGCTATGACGGAAGACGGCTGCAGATGCTGCTCGCGGTGCTCGAGAAGCGCGAGGGACTGCAGCTGTCCGGACAGGACGTATTCATTAACATCGCAGGTGGCGTCCGGTTGGATGAACCGGCAGTGGACATGGGTGTAATTGTCGCGACGGCATCATCGTTTCGTAACGCGCCCGTTGCTCGTCAAGCGGTCTTCATTGGTGAGGTCGGTCTCGGTGGGGAAATACGCTCTGTCACGCAGATAGGTCTGCGGCTTCGAGAGGCGGCCAAGCTGGGATTCGACCGGGCATTCGTCCCGGCGGGTAATGTCGACGCCATGGAGGCGGGCGTAGCGATTGAGGTCGTGCCGGTGCGGGACGTTTCCGAACTGCTGGAAGCGGCCCTGTGAGTCAGTTCGCGAGCATGTAGTTAATGCCGTCGGATTGCCTCCGGTAGGACAATATCCTGCGATTCGATACGTTTACAACCCGGCGATGGCTCAACAATGCTGTTGCCACAACAAGCCTAGGTCAAGAAAGCTCGGATGCACCCATCTGACGAAAGTCTGGTTGCAGCTTACCTCGAGAACAATGACGAGCAGGCGTTTCGACTGCTTGTTGAGAGGCACCAGGAACGCGTGTTCGGTTACCTGATGGGAATGGTGCGTGACAGAAGTGTCGCAAATGACCTTTTTCAGGAGACCTATCTCCGCGTGATCAGTGCGCTACAGAAGCGGCGAGGTTCTTACGATCAACAGGGCCGCTGGCTTGGCTGGGTTCTCCGCATTGCACGAAACGCGGCTCTGGACCACCTGCGATCGCGAAAGAAATGGACCGACGT
>JBFIPX010000075.1:0-14040 GCA_041609895.1 Rhodothermales bacterium | reverse complement strand
CACGATTCTTGCCGAGTGCTGGCCATCTGCGGTTCGTGTCGTCGGTGCTCAGAATGAATGTGGAGCTGGAGCGAATCGGCGACTACGCCGTCAATATTGCTCGAGAGGCGGCTACGATTCGTCAGCCAATCGAGGACCCGGTGCGCGGCGAGATCGAACGGATGGGTCGGGATTCGCTCCACATGTTTCGCAACGCGATCGCAGCATTCGCCGAGAATAATGCCGACTCCGCGCGAGCTACCATGCGGGCAGCACGTCGCGTCGACGTTGAGTTTGAATCGATTTACGAAGACCTCGTACGAGAAGGTCAGACGGGTTCCACACCGACCAAGGATCTGCTCAGCAAACTCATCGTGATTTACATGCTCGAGCGGGTCAGCGCGCAGTCCAAGAACCTGTGCGAGGAAGTCGTCTTCTCTCTCACCGGTGAGCGAAAGCGGCGGCGCCCCGTGAAAGTCATTCTTCTCGATCGCAGTAACAATGGGCCGGCCCGGATCGCCCGAGCGATAGGCGAAAAAGCGTTCCCCGAACAGGGTGAATACGTGAGTGCCGGAATCGATTCCAAGCCGGTCGACCCTGGTTTGACCCGGTTCATGGAGGAGATTGGACACAGCCTCGATAGCGAGGCCGATCACGTCTCCCTCGAGAGCATTTCGTGGCGTGATTACGATGTCATTGTCGCTCTCGAGGGAAAGGTAAGTGAGTACGTCAGCGAGGTTCCTGTGGGATCGGTCGCGTTCGATTGGCCGGTCGCCGCATTGCCGACCGGGGGCGACGGTGACGATAATCTTAAGGCCGCTTACCGGGCGGTCTACGAAGACATTGCCGGGCGGCTGCAGGCCCTCATTGAAACGATGAGAGGACTCGAGGACGACGAGGGCGATGACTGATCCGACCCGGCAGGTGGAGGTGTTCGACCGAAGAAACGCAGCCTGGTACCTCGATAAGGCCGTACAGGCCTTGGTATTTGTTGGCGGCGTTTCCGCGATCGTCTTCATTATCGGCATCTTCGTATTCATCACGAAGGAAGGCCTCGGGTTCATAGCCACCCGCTTTGACCTGGCCGAGTTCTTCACGTCGAAGCTCTGGCGGCCAACTTCAGAGAGCAATCCTACCTACGGTGCTCTCGCTCTGATCGCCGGCACGGCAAGTGTTACAGGCACGGCGATGATCGTGTCGATTCCTTTCTCCCTCGGTGCGGCCATATACATTGGTGAGTTTGCGACGGGCAAAACGCGCGAGGCTTTAAAGATCTTCGTCGAGCTGCTTGCCGCGATACCCTCGGTTGTGTGGGGTTTCATAGGCCTCAGCATCATGAACTCACTCATCATCGACCTTTTCGACGTGCCGGTCGGACTGAACGTCCTGAACGCGGGCGTGATACTCGGATTAATGGCCGCACCGATCATGACGACGATTGCGGAGGATGCGCTGAAAGCGGTCCCTGACGACTATCGACAGGCTGCGGAGGCAATGGGTGCGACCCGATGGCAAGTGATCTTCAAAGTCGTCCTGCCGGCTGCAAAGACCGGCCTTGTCTCGGCCGTCTTGCTCGGCGTGGGGCGCGGGTTTGGAGAGACGATGGCCGTTCTGATGGCAAGCGGCCACTCAATCAATATCCCAACCAGCGTCTTTGATTCGGTACGCGCCCTCACCGCTACGATCGCCGCCGAGTTGGGTGAGACCGCGGTTGGATCGGACCACTACGGTGCCCTGTTCACGCTCGGAATATTCCTGTTTATCGTGACGTTTGTGATCAATCTGACGGCGGACGTTCTCGTTCGGGGCAGGAGGAAGAAATGAGTATTTCTCTGACGGCAACCAATCTCGATGTACGCCACCAGAGGGTTCAGCGTTTGGTACGCCTGCTGTTCCTGGTCATGACGGTGCTACTCATCGTGCCGGTCGCAATCATTCTCGTCTTACTGATTGTTCGAGGCGGACCGGCACTCACCTGGGAGTTCCTTTCGGCTTTTCCGAGAGAGGGTATGACTGCGGGTGGAATCTTCCCCGCTCTTCTCGGAACGATCTCGCTGGTGGCTGTCGCACTGGTCGCATCCGTGCCATTAGGAGTAGCCGCTGCCATTTATCTGAGCGAGTATGCAGGCGACAACTGGCTGACCCGCGGGATCAATCTTGCCATCATCAACCTCGCGGGTGTCCCCTCGATTGTGCACGCGCTTTTTGGCGTCGGTGCATTTGTCATCTTCTTCGGCTTCGGTACCAGCATCCTCTCTGCGAGCCTCACGTTGGCAATCATGACGCTGCCGGTCGTCATAGTCTCGACAAAGGAGGCGCTGCAGGCAGTGCCGCGCGCATTCCGCGAGGCTTGCTGGAGTCTCGGCGCCACGCGATGGCAAACCATCCGCCGCATCGTTCTTCCGAATGCAGTCAGCGGAATCCTGACGGGTATTATCCTGGAAGTGTCGCGAACGGCTGGCGAAACAGCTCCCATTATGTTCACCGGCGCGGCGTTCTTCCTGCCTTTTCTGCCCGAGAGTGTGCTCGATCAAACGATGGCTCTATCACTACATCTGTTCGTGATATCGACACAGGTACCCGGAGTGCCAGAGCAAATGCCCTACGGGGTCGCCTTGCTGCTCATTCTCATTGTCCTTCTGATGAACGCGATATCGATAGGCTTCCGGGTTTATCTGCGCGGTAAAAAGAAATGGTAGCTACGGTCTCTGCAACATCAGAACAGATTGCCAAGGTGCTCGAGGTGCGGGACCTGACCATTCGATACGGGGGTAAGGTCGCGCTCGAGAACGTGTCGCTCGATGTGCGCGAACACGAGATCTTCGGAATCATCGGCCCGGCCAACGGCGGCAAGACATCATTTCTGAAGGCTATCAACCGCATGAACGAGTTCAACTCCTCGATGCGAGTAGACGGCAGCATCAAGTTCCTCGGCAAAGACACCCGAAAATGGCGGAATTCGTATGCACTAAGAAAGAAAGTGGGAGTCGTCTTTCCCCTGCCAGTCGACTTGCCGCTTAGTGTTTACGATAATGTGGCCCTTTCTCCACGCCTGTCTGGCTTGACCAACAAGGCCGAGCTCGACCTGATCGTTGAGCGGTGCCTGCGCCGCGCTGCGCTGTGGGACGAGGTGAAAGATCGACTTGACTCCCTCGGGAGCTTGCTTTCCGGAGGTCAGCAGCAACGACTGACGATCGCTCGGGCTCTTTCACAGGACCCGGAACTGCTCATGCTCGACGAGTTCTCCATCGCTGTAGACCCTGTGACCACGATGCGCATAGAGGATGTTCTCAAGGAGCTGAAGAATTCGATTACGATCATCATGGTGACCAACCTTGTCCAGCAGGCCCGGCGCCTGGCCGAACGTACCGCGTTCTTCCTCAGCGGAGAATGCGTAGAGATCGGGGACACGTCTCAGCTTTTTGACGGTCACGTGAGTGATCAGCGGACTACGGACTACATACAGGGGCGTTTTGGCTGAGCGATCGACATCTACGACGACAGATTCCAAGGGGATCGATCTCGGAATAAGAACAGAGGCGCTCAACCTCTGGTATGGGGATTTTCAGGCTCTCTACGACGTCGACTTTGAAGTCAAGCGCGGCCTAATTACGGCGCTTATCGGACCATCGGGTTGCGGGAAGTCGACGCTGCTTAGATGCGTTAACAGGATAAACGAGCGCCTCGGTTATGTCCGAACGGAGGGCACGGTCGAGGTGCTCGACAAGAACATCTACGATCCCGACGTAGAGCTCGCCCAGCTCAGGAAGCAGGTTGGCATGGTATTCCAGCGCCCCAATCCGTTTCCGCTTTCAATACGCGATAACATTCTCTTTGGAGTTCGCCTCCATCGATCGCGCGACCAGCAGCCGGATAAGACAGCAGAAGACGAGATCGTTGAAGATTCTCTCCGACAGGTCTTGCTATGGGATACGGTCAAGGACCGGCTTGGCGTACGTGCCACAGATCTATCTCTGGAGGAGCAGCAGAAACTCTGTATCGCCCGCCTTCTTCCCGTCAAGCCCGTTGTCCTCCTGATGGATGAGCCGTGCTCGGCGCTCGATCCTGCCGCCACCGAGGCAGTGGAGGAACTCATTTGGGAGTTGCGCGGGGACTACACGATCTTGATCGTTACCCACAATATGGCGCAGGCCCGGCGAGCAAGCGACGAGTGCGCGTTCATGCTGCTCGGTAAGATGGTCGAACACAGCAAGACCGAGCAGATGTTTGTTACTCCGCGCAGTCAAAAGACCGCGGACTATATTGAGGGGCGTTACGGCTAGGCCCTTCCGTTGCCCGGCCATCTCCGAGTCAATCACCTCACGTCGTCCTCATGCCCTCTCTTCGGGGTGCCCTTCCCTACCTGGCGCTGGCTGCCACGCTCTTCCTCTTCTTTGTAGGGCTAGAGCTGCTCGGTTCCTCCTTTAAACTGATGGGAAAGGATGTAGCGGCGACGTTGATCGAAACCACCTCGAACCCATTTGTTGCGCTCTTTATCGGCATCCTCGCCACTTCACTCGTACAGAGCTCGTCTACGGTTACTTCCCTAACCGTTTCGCTCGTGGCCGGAGGTGGACTGACCGTGGCTGGGGCCATCCCGATAGTAATCGGCGCAAACGTCGGTACGAGCGTCACCAACACGTTCGTCTCGCTGGGTCACGTGACCCGAAAGGAAGAATTTCGGCGGGCGTTTGCCGGCGCAACGGTGCACGACATCTTCAATCTTCTGTCCGTCCTGTTGATCTTTCCCCTGGAGCTATCGCTAGGAATTCTTTCCAGACCTGCGCGATGGCTGGCATCCGGTATCTCTGATGTTGGAGGAGCCGACCTGCTTAGCCCGGTGAAATTATTGACCGGTCCGACGGCGGGATGGATCATCGAAATGGCTCGGGCCAACGGATTTGTCGTGCTGGCAGTGGGAGCGGTTTGTCTGTTTGTGGCGCTTCGATACCTGGTCAAGATTCTAAGGGCGATATCTAGCGGTCGCTCGGAGACGCTGATTCACAAATATCTCTTTGGAACAGCGCCGATGGCGTTACTGATAGGCACGATAGTCACCATAATGGTGCAGTCATCTTCGATCACCACATCTGTGGTCGTTCCGATGGTCGGAGCCGGAATTGTATCGGTTGCTCAGGTGTACCCGTTCGTCCTCGGCGCCAACATCGGCACGACCATTACGGCGATGCTTGCGGCGCTCGTTCTCGCCGGTAGCGGCGAGATGGCGGGAGCGGCCGCACTTCAGGTCGCCATCGCCCACCTCCTCTTCAACTCATTGGGAACCGCAATCTTTCTTCCCATCCCACGTGTTCGCGACATCCCTGTGCGCGTGGCCGAAGCACTTGGCGAGGCTGCCGCTCGCAATCGCTTGTATGCATTGGCATACATCGCGATCGTCTTTTTCGTGATTCCAATCGTAATGATTTTTGTCACGAGCGATCTTGGCGGCTAGAGGTTCGGTGGGCCACGCCTGCCAGATCTCAGTCGACCTGCGTGCACCAGATGTCGGGCGGTCGACGTGGGTCATCGCAAGGTGGCACCTCGAAGGACGAGACTAGCGAAGAAAGTCGTCCTCGTAGCCACGGTAGTTGTGAAGGACCTGCATGTGGTCCATCACAGCGGTTAAGAATGCCGTCGACGAAACGTGTCCAAGGCCTCCATTCGCGCACTCGGTTTCGCCGAACGATCGAACCGAGTCGGTACGGTTCCCGTTGGCCGTGATCAGGGCCGGGACGCCGTCGCCGGTATGCCTGCCCGAGTTAGAGTCCGTCGAATGGTCACCGGTGATCGCAAGCACGACTTCGCGTGACATGAGCGGTTTGAGGGCACGATCCACCGATTGCAGAAAGTCGCGCTTCCGCTGTGGATCCTTATCGTGAGCAGCCACGTCGGGACCCTTTATGTGGAGGAATACGAGGTCACTTCTTTCGAGGGCGACAAGCGCAGCGGCGATCTTCTCACCGAGATCGGTGTTCGTGGATGCCGTAAACTCAGGCTTGTACGTGAGCGAGAAGCCAAAGAGATTTGCCAGCCCGCGTACGGTCCCCTCACCTGCAACGACAGTCGCCTTTAATCCCAGATATCGAACGTAGTTACGCAGATGCGCCACGCTACCGGCACCCCGTGTCAGGACGCCGTTGGCGGGCTTCAGGCCCTTTCCGATTCGATCCATGTTGACCGTGTGGTCGCCGAGGATCTCGGAGCTGCGGTAGACAAACTCATTAATAAGCGCCGCCGTTCTCTCCGCGTCCTTGTCTCCCTCTCGCAGCGCGCGGCACGCGGGCACGGCAGCGCCATTACCCGAACCCGGATCTGTGTCCGTGATGTCTGCCGAGAGACCCTCGCCTTCAAGTTTGAGCACTGCCCTATGCTCCGTCGACGCCTTGAACCTCGCCTTCACTCCGCCAAACAACTCCATCCCATCGAGCGCTTCCGCCAGTTCGACGGTGCCGCGGTCGATTCGACCGGCCCGACGGTCCACGACCGTGAAGCCCACGCCGTTCGATTCGAGGGTCGCGAAGTTGCACCGAAGTGCCACGTTACCGACCGCGAGTGACATACCGACTCCGGCAGCCTCCACGGGACCCCGCGTGAGATAAGGCAGGTCCGCCGGCGCCAGGCCCATCAGCAGCGCACTGCCGACCTGCGTTCCGACGGGAACCCAGCTTTCAAGCGGTCGCACGAGACCGGTAATGCCGCTTGCGGCGAGGGAGTCCATGTTTGGCGTTTCGGCCGCCTCCAGGGGCGTCCTTCCATCCAACGCATCGATCGGACGATCTCCAAGTCCATCCAGAATCACCAACAGACCCGTCATGGCCAGTACCTGCGAAAACTCCTGCGATCCATCCTCAGTCCGGGTTAACCATACTCGCCGATTCGCCGAAGAACTCGGTCTCACTGCCTGAAAACTCCGCCATCACCGACTCTGCGATTTGATCCATCACGAGCTTTATCGTCTCCTCCTGGTCGTCGTTCGGAATGATCGGAACGTCGTGTCGATCCGCCTCGGACAGCAAGAAAGACTGCTGCTGCCAGATCGCGTCGAAGTAACTCAGATACCTTTCCGAACGCCGCGACTTAACCTGTAGCCCGCGACCCTGAAGTTGCTTTCGGAGACGCTTCTTCTTTAGCACAGCAAGGATGAGAGACACGACAATTCCTTCCGCATTAACAACCAGTCTTTGCTGCAGCTCGGGGTAAACATGGACACCTTCAATGATCAGCGAAACTCCCTCTCTCTCAGCTCGATTCAACACGCCTTCGATACCAACGGCGACGTGATTCGCCTGAGCCAGATAACCCTGCTCGAAGTGCGTTTCGAGTCTTGCCGGCTGACCTTTCCACGTGGGCAATGCTTCCCACGCGTTGAAAGAGGAGGTGTGGAGCGTCGGGAGAAGTCGCTCAGGCACCATGAGCCGCATCACTTCACGCAACATGTCCGTCGACTGGGTTCTCACGATGCCCAAACGGTGCGCCACCTCGGAGCTGATGGTGCTTTTGCCGCAACCCGTAGTGCCTCCGATTAGAAGAATCAGCGGCCGGTCGCTGTGCACGAACTGCCGCCACGATAGATAGCGCCGGCCCGTTTCCTTGGATTCGTGCTCCCGGAGGTAGTCGTACGTCAGCCGAGCAAGCTCTCCCGCTTCTATCAGGCCGACGCCTGTTCGCAGCAGATATCTCTCAATCCCCAGAGTAATCGTATAGGAGCGCTCCATCGGAAGGGCGCAGATCTCCAGGGAGCTGGCGAGATGCCCCTTGGAAAAGGGGTGTACGACGCCATCGTGGTCAATGACACGAATCGGCGCGTCTCCGCTCTTGACCGCGCGATACCTTTTCAGTGCTTCCCTCTCCCCGGACCTTTTCAGCGCCCGCTCCACCATGTCCTTCAGCTCTTCGGTGGTTACCTCAGCGTCCGGCCCGAGGTCGTCGCGGATGCTATCCGCTACCTCGTACGCGTCGTCGAACGAGAGACCGGCCTTGACCAGAGAGCGAGTCAGAATGCCACGGAGAAAAGGCACCCTGCTCTTTTCGGCGGGATCTACAACGTAAATAGCCACGATATCACATTGGGAAATAGAGGATCCGCCGGGGCCTTTACGGATCGTCCGATTCGTTCGTTCAGAAGAATGTTACACACACAGAAACTAACAAGAATGCTTCACCCTGTGGGAATCGAACACGCGGTTCAAGTTCTAAAACGAGCTTACCGTGCTCATCAGGGATTTGATTCCTCAGGCGGTGCCTCTGTTGACAAAGTGCCCGCACATTCATTATTAGAATAGTTCGCTGGCCCCGAATCCGCCCACCTCACCCCCCAAGATACCCATGAACAAGACCATTGCGGACCTGCTCAGGCAAAAGGGTAGCGATGTCCTCACGATCGACAAGACGGCTACCGTGTACGAAGCCATCGAAAAGATGGAGCACCTGCACGTGGGATCGATTATCGTGATGGATGACGACGAAGTCGTCGGTATTTTTACCGAACGCGACTACCTGCGGCGAATCGTCCTTCAAGGACGGACCTCCAAGACGACGCCCGTACAAGACGTGATGACAAAGGAGCTTGTCTGCGTCGATCCGAGGTATTCCATACAAGAATGTATGGCCGTCATGACGAAACGAAAATTTCGACACCTTCCGGTGATTGATGACGGCCGGCTCGCCGGGATCGTATCCATCGGCGACCTCGTGAAGACCATCTCAGACGATGCGCAGGCCCGGGTGCACTATCTCGAGGATTACATTACGGGGAAATACCCCGCGTGAACCCACCCGGCACCCCGTAACAGCTCGTGACTTCCGTGTAACAAGAACTGGATTCTCCTGCGAATGCCACGATCCAAGCAGTTCGATCCCGAAGTCGTAGTGGACAAGGCGATGAAGACTTTCTGGGAGACGGGCTACGAAGCAACGTCGGTGCAACAACTCGTTGATGCCACCGGCATCAATCGGTTCAGCATGTACCAGGCGTTCGGGGACAAACGAGGGCTTTTCCAGCGCGCTCTCGATCACTACTATCACGACGTGCTCGCCAGAATCACCCGACTGTCGGAACAGCCCGAAAAGGGCTTGCAGTCGATCCACTCCTACTTCGAAGCGCTCGCTACTACCCTCACGTCTTCCATCGGAAAGCTTGGCTGCCTCGGACAGAACACCGGCGTAGAACTTGCCCTTCGAGATGACGATGCCGTAGCCCCGCTCCGAGAAATGTACGATGACCTCGCCAGCAACTTCGAAGCAGCACTTGACTCGGCAGCAGCACGCGGTGAGATCGCCGATGACGCGAGCGGCGGCGATATCTCCCGGTACCTCGTAACGGTTGCGCAAGGAATGATTCTGATGGCCCGAACGGCTGCGGACCACCACTACATCCGAGGCACCGAGCGACAGGTCTACGCCTATCTGGATCAGCTGCGAACGAGAGCCGGCTGAAAGCCAACGAAGACATTCTGCGGTAACCGAAAGCGCCAGGGTGTCACCGCGCAGCGGGACGAGGCGCTCGGACGCTCCTCAGGTACTTGCTCATTCCCCAATTTATGCATCACGTGGGAGGGGGAAGAACACGAAGGAAACGAGCATCATCACAAAGCCTACCAGGAAGTACGTCATGTCGCCCGAGAGGATCAAAAGAACTCCCCCGAAGAAGGCGACAGACTCTCCAAGCGCCCACCCCACAATGTTTATCGCCGTTGGATCCTGCTCGGCCGGCATTTGCATTCGCTTCCTCCGAAAAACAAACATGGCTGCAGCTACGCATCCCAGAACGACGACGAACGCAAGCCTGAGTGTTTCGATGGTCTCACTACCAAGCGCGGCTATCGTACCGCTCTTTGAGAGATAGATCGCCACCGCCCCGAAGAGTACAACACCCGCCAACATCACGACGCGGATGATCGGCAGGGCCGCTTTGGCGCCTGCTTGCTCGTTAGTCTCCATATAAACAAAGGTTTTTGCCCATTGCGGCATCCGTCGGCGAAATATAAACACGTGACGAACAGCGGTTAAAGCGAACCAGTAAGGCTGTCGTGCGTCGAAGGCGTCCACACTTTCTACCGCAGAATGTCTGATAGCGACAAGCCGACCAAGAAGAATCCGCTCAGCTGGAAGATGGTCGCCAGAGAAGCGCGGGAGCTGATCTGGGCCCAGCGCTGGCGGCTTTCCTTCGGCCTCGTCCTCATGATCGTCAACCGGGTCGCCGGGCTCGTTCTGCCCGCCAGTTCGAAGTATCTGATTGACGACGTGGTGGGCGAGGGCAACGCCGAGATGCTCATCCCGTTGGCGATTGCCGTCGGCATCGCGACCGTGGTCCAGGCGGGGACCACCTTTTCGCTGTCGCAACTAATAAGCGTCGCAGCCCAACGCGTGATCATGAACATGCGTGTTCGGGTTCAAGAGCAAATCACGCGTCTGCCTGTAAGGTACTTCGATGATACCAAGACGGGTGAGCTCATATCGCGCATCATGACGGACCCGGAAGGAATTCGCAATCTGGTTGGCACCGGCATCATTCAGCTCGTCGGCGGTGTCTTTACGGCAGCCATTGCTCTCGCCGTTCTTTTCTACCTGAACTGGCGCCTCACATCGGTCACGTTGATTGTGCTGGGTGTTTTCGGCGGCGCGATGGCGTTCGCGTTCACGAAGCTTCGACCGATTTTTCGGATCCGACGGGAGATCAACGCCGAGGTAACGGCGCGACTTAATGAGACGCTGGGCGGAATCCGGATCGTCAAGGCATACGGCGCGGAAGACCGTGAGCAGCGCAGCTTCAGTGACGGCGTCGAGCGGCTGTTTCGAAACATCGCAAAATCGATTACCGGCATTTCAGCCGTGACAGCATTTGGAAGCATGATCATTGGAATGGTCGGTGTCATCATGATTGCCGTCGGCGGCCAATCTATTCTCGCCGGCAACATGACGCTGGGCGACTTTGTGATGTACATCTTCTTCACGGGGTTGCTGGCCGCACCCATCATTCAGATGGCATCTATCGGAACGCAGATCTCGGAAGCGTTTGCAGGATTGGATCGCATTCGCGAAGTCTTGTCCATGATAACTGAAGATGCCGAAGACGAGACTCGGGAGCCTTTGGGAGAGACGTCTGCGCGCATCACATTTGAGGACGTGACCTTCGCCTACAAGGAAGGCGTCCCGGTCCTGCACAATGTCAATCTCGAGGCGCCATCGGGGACCACGACAGCACTGGTCGGGTCGAGTGGCTCCGGGAAGAGCACTCTCGTTAGCCTCGTGATGGCGTTCAACCATCCTCAAAGCGGCCGCGTGCTTCTCGATGGCCGAGACCTCGACACGATTCGCGTGCGAGAATACCGTCAGCTTCTGGGCGTCGTCATGCAGGACAACTTCCTGTTTGACGGTACGATAGCCGACAACATCCGCTTCCCGAAACCAGAGGCCACCGACGAAGACGTGGAAGCTGTCGGCCGCATCGCCAATTGCGATGAGTTTGTGAAACGGCTTGAAGACGGTTATGACACGGTAGTTGGGGAGCGTGGAGTGAAATTGTCGGGCGGGCAACGCCAAAGGGTTGCGATCGCACGGGCCATACTGGCTGATCCACAGATTCTCATTCTAGACGAGGCCACCTCAAGCCTCGACACGGAGAGCGAAGCGCTGATCCAGGAGGGATTGCGGCGACTTCGGCAGGGGCGAACGACTTTCGTGATCGCACACCGACTCTCCACCATTCGCAGCGCCGATCAAATCCTGGTTCTGGAAGACGGCGAGATCGTCGAGCGGGGAACGCACGAGGAACTGATGCTCGTGAACGGCCGGTACCGCGAACTGCACGACCGGCAGTACGATTGGGAAACGGACCGCTTTGTGAATCCCGGAGAGGACTACTAGCGGACGCACCAGTCTTGAAAGTCCTCGAATAGGCCCATCGGACAGCCGGGATCCACCGACCTAACAACTGTTGCTGTTGCATAGGCGGTTCGAACACCGGCGGCGCGTGACTGACGCAGCTGAGAGAAACAGCAAGCACTCCAAGCGACGACCGCGCATCCTGAAGACAAGAACAGTAGGCCCCACTCCGCCAACTTTCGCGCCCCGTGGTTCGCGCCCCGCGGGCACAGAAAAGTGCCCTGAAATGACGGCTCTGATCCCGAACAAACCTGTAACGCGGCTACGGCGGGACACACATACGATCGCCTGACTACCAGTCTTTTCTGTCTACAACACACATAGCGAGGTCAGTATGAAGAAGGTTATTTCGCTCGCAGTCGCCGCGGCTTTCGTCGTCGGCTTTTCATCGAACGGACCCAAGGAGGTCACGGTGACTGGGACGTTGATCGACACGAAGTGTTATGGTATGAACCATGACAACGTCGAGAACGCCCATTACGTCAAGAAGGACGGCGAGAAGATGAAGATGCCGAACTGCGCCACTGCATGCGCGAACATGGGCATTCCAGCCGGTCTCTTGGAAGACGGCAAGAAGGATGGTGACGTATACGTCTTGATCACCCCATCGAACGCCGTTGCCGATCACATGGCGAAGGAGGCTCGCGTGACTGGAGAACTCGCTTACGCCGGCGGCATCATTCCGTCCAAGATTGAAGTGAAGAATGATGACGGCAAATGGGAAAAGGTCAAAGTGGCGACCATGATGTAGTCGATGCCTTGCCCGGACGGCTGCTGGTCGCATCAGATTTCAGCCTGACATGGCCGGCTGGAACGTTACCCTCCCGACCTGAAATCCCGAGATCGAATGGCTGCAACAGGTCGTAACGCGCTGGCCGGCTGTGTCGCTGTACTCTTTGGCCTAATGATGGCGTGCGGAAGCGCCGAGGAGGCGGAGCCCAGCGTAACAACTGGTCGATATGCCCGAGGAGACTCGATTACAGTATCCGGCACCTTAATAGACACGAGGTGTTTCAGCCTGGATCGTCAAAATGTCGGAAACGATCATATTCGGCCGGAGGGGCGGGTGAAGGCCTGCGCTGAGGCGTGCGCCAACATGGGGTTCCCGGCCGCGGTGCTCGTCGATGGTAAGCCGAACGGTGATGTCTGGGTATTGGTCACGGTGCCTGCGGTGCTTGCGGATTACATGGCGGAACACGTTCGCGTCGCCGGCATGGTTCGCTCCGAGGGAGTACTGATACCGACGAGAGTCGAGTATCAAGACGGCGACAATTGGCTGACGATCATGTAGGCTAAATGCCCGGTTGAGCAAGTTGGCTTCGGTCGTGGGCCCCATCGCCGCTTTCGGTTACCAAACCGCCATTTCTATGAGATTATACCTGAAGAACTTTTTGGTCGCGTCACTACTGCTCGTCTCAAGCGCATGCGGAGCACAAGACGACTCAGTTCGTAGCCGGGAGCAGATGGGTTTAGTAGATTCACTAGCTAAGGTTGCTCCCACGTTGTACGGTGCACATGGACTCGTCAAGTCGATAACGCCGAATCGCAAACACATGATCGTGGCGCACGGAGACATTCCCGGATTCATGACCGCCATGACCATGCCCTTCGCCGTAGCAGACAGCGCCCTTCTCTCAAATGTGTCCCCCGATGATTCGATCCGCTTCGTAATCGAGGTGGACGGGTCGAAAATAGGGGTTAACAGTATCGAAGTGATCGAATGACAATTGCCGGCCGCTTATACCGACAGCGTTCTTGGTGGGTCGCACCGCTTCTCCTTGTATCCGCTGCCGGGGCAGCAGGCGCGAGCTGCCAAAACAATGAATCCGACCTTGAGATGACGCAAGAACGGCCGGAGCATGCTCCCGGTGATTCAATGGGCAGGATGTCGACGCTGAGTCTTGAAAAAGCTCATCCGATTGTGCTCCCGACCATTAATGGAGCTACATTCGATCTCTCGGAGCACGGACACTCGGTGGTTGTAGTCAATTTCTGGGCAACCTGGTGTGCCCCGTGCCTCGAAGAGATTCCGGAGTTCGTCCGGCTTCAGGACAAGCTTGGCGAACAAGGACTCACGTTTCTCGGCATCTCCGTCGATGATGAGGGTAAAGAAGTCGTTCAACCGTTCGTCGACCGCCTGAAAGTCAACTACCCGATCGCGATGGACGATGGGGGCGT
>JBFIPX010000074.1:0-14379 GCA_041609895.1 Rhodothermales bacterium | reverse complement strand
TCAGATCGAGCTCGAACGATTTAAGATGGGCTGCCAGATCTTCGGGCGATCGCGTAGTTGACTGTGAACGAAGATCACGGAGATTCATCGAGTGGTATCAGTTAGGGTGCAGGGCAGACTTTCTGCACGATGTGGAGGGGCGCGGCCAACATTTGAATTCTACCTCGGGTCTGAGATAAATATAGTTTGTGCCGATCGTCGAAGTTGCGACGATTCGTGCAGTGCGATAGTGGCCCAGGTAGCGTATCCTTCGAACCGTCTAAGACGGTTGGTATCGATTAATAGCGGTTCTTGATGCGGACGTCACACCCGTGCTGGACGACAAGGAAACGGGGGCGGTCGGAAAGGAAAAGATGGGTTAGCTGCTGGCAGCGATAGTGCGTCGATCGTCAAAAGTAAAAGCCCCTTGTCTTTAGGCAAGGGGCTTTCGCTTGCGGTCCGGACGGGACTCGAACCCGCGACCTCCGGCGTGACAGGCCGGCGTTCTAACCAAACTGAACTACCGGACCAGGTGTTCAGCAACAGAAAGAAAAGATAGACGCACCTACCTCGACCGGCAAGAATTGATCCTTGAGGATTCGGTGAGATTGATTCTCGGAATTACTGTGGCGGAGAGGCGCGTGTTTAACGTAGACCCTCACACAAAATCCTCCGGAGCTTTTCCTAGATTAGGTGAGATTCATCGAACCGCCCGTGTACGAGCCATGAGACGTCTGTCCGCTCTAGCTGCCTTTTCGCTGGTCTTGCTTTCCTGCAGTCCGCCTGCGGGTTGGCAGACTGACTTCTTCGACGATTTCGACAACTTCAACTCGGATAACTGGCAGGACCAGATCCTCTGGGTAAACAATGAAGATCAGTGCTACGTTCGCGATGGCGAGCACGGAACCCGAGAGGTTAGCGACGGCACGATCAAGCTCAAGGTGGTCAACATCGGAGAAGAGATCGACTGCGACAACATGGACAAGTTTGGCAATAAGCACCCCGCTACGCAGTACGTCGCTGGTCGTATCACCTCCAAGAATCGCAAGGAGTTTGTCAAAGGCAGGTGGACGGCGCGACTAAGAACGTGGGGTAGTGGGCAGGATGGGATGTTTCCCGCGTGGTGGTTGCTTGGTGCCCGAAACAACGAACCTCCGGTTCAGGAGGCGGACGAAGATGTCTGTTGGCCTATGACTGGCTCAGGAGAGATCGACATATTTGAGCACCATGGAAGTAGTGGAGAGGGACATTACACGGCAAGAGCGATCAAGAGTATTGGGAATTGCGAAGGAGATTGGTGGTCGTATCAGATCGGACTGAGCGCCGACCTGGATGAATTCCAGGAGTACGCAGTCGAATGGTCGGGCGATGATCTTGTGTATCTGCTCAATGGCGTGGAGGTTGGTAGAAACGACAGTCTTGGCGTCAACTATCCCGAGCCACTGTTTGCGATCTTGAATTATGCCAAGATTACGGATGCCCCGATGGAAGGCGAATGGGTCATGGAGGTGGACTGGGTGAAGCATGAGTCATGGGAAGGCGAAGCCGAATGGGTCCGGACGCGACCTACGGTACCCGAGGGTTGACGGAGCGGCTGCTGCCCCCCATCACCACGCCAAAAGTCCTGTGTGATTTCGGTGCGACCCTAGCACCTGCAGACCGAGGTGGCTGTTTGTCTGATCAGTCAATTACGCTAAACCGGCACGGAATTGGAAAGGGGCTACCTCAATGTGGAAGTAGCCCCTTCAGGGTCCTCTTGTGCCTCCTTGAGAGAAACCGCGGTCGTCTATGAGGACCGCGGTTTCAACGTCTCGAATTGAACACGTGGTGGTCAGGGACGGAATTGAACCGCCGACACACGGATTTTCAGTCCGTTGCTCTACCAACTGAGCTACCTGACCTTAGCAATTCAAAATACACGCCTCGCAAAACGCGTGTCAACCGGACAGGGTTTCCGACTGACTGTTCGCGCAGGTTCTTCACGCGCGACCGACCTTCGGGGCAAAGGTGCCACCCGCTTTGACTTGGGGCACGCTGCAAACCGTTCAGTCCGGTGTAGCGGACCACGCTTACTCACTGGATATACTCAGGGCTGCTTCCGCACACCCCACATGAGCTTATTGCGCAGGGTCTGGAAATGGTCCTGCCCGCGCATCTTCACCAGCCTGACTTTGTGATCAGACTTTCGAATGGTCACCTCGGTGTGTCCCTCCTCGAAGACCGTGCTATTCCCGTCAGTCGCGACGACGTGGGGTAGATCCGGTGTCTGAATCCTCGCCGTCAGCACGCTAGTGTCGGGCAACACAATGGGCCGAACCGTGAGGGAGTGCGGAGCCAGCGGCGTCAGTATGATGGCGCCGCAGCCCGGAACCATCAGAGGGCCCCCGGCCGCCAGGGAGTAGGCCGTCGAACCCGTCGGCGTCGCGACGATGAGGCCGTCCGCCCAGTATGTGTTCAAAAGCGTCCCGTTCGAGTGCACGTCGAGGAGTATCAGTCCGGTCACGCCGCTGCGCTCGATGACCACCTCGTTCAGGACCCAATCGGAATGCCGTTTGTCATTTGATACAATCTCGATGTCAAGCGCCAACCGCGACTCGACGGAGTAGTTGCCCTCCTCAATGCTCCGCACGGAAGCCTGCAGGTGTTCGACCTCGACGTCAGCTAGAAATCCGAGCCGGCCGATGTTGATTCCGAGAATGGGCGTCTCCCGGTCGGCAATCAGGTGAGCCGTCTTGAGGAATGTACCGTCTCCGCCAAACGACAGAACGATGTCGGCGTCCGCGAGATCGTCGGATATGGAGGTCGACAAATCGGCGGGGAGCAGCAAATGACGATCGGCGAGTCCGTCCGCGAGCGCCTTGACGATGCAATACTCAAGACCTTCGGAGTCCATCCACTCAATCAACTCGGCAACAGGCTGCCAGAGATCGTCCTTATGGGGGTTGCCTGTGATTCCGTAGATCATAGGATGTGGGTCGTCACCCGGGTATCATTCTTCGTGAATCAAGAACTGCACGGACCTATTCGAAACTACCGGCACCGTTGCTAAAAACAAATATCATCGAAGTGTAAGAAGGGTTGCGTTGCGCCTTGTATGTAACGAGTTTGACGATATGCACTACTGATGTCTATCCCGCGCGCTCAATTTCATAGAAGGTTTCGTGCATGGACAAACATGTTGCCATCATTGGTAACGGTGTAGCCGGCATCACGGCTGCGCGCTTCATCCGCAAACAGTCTGACTGTCGCGTCACAGTGATCTCCGGAGAGTCAGACTACTTCTTTTCCCGCACCGCGCTCATGTACATCTACATGGGCCACATGACGTTCGAAGACACAAAGCCGTACGAGGACTGGTTCTGGAAGAAGAATCGGATCGACCTGGTCCGCGGCTACGTCACTTCGGTTGATACGGATCGCAAGCGGCTCATGCTGGGCGGACGGAAGCCGATCGAATACGACGCTCTGATAATCGCGTCGGGCTCGTCGTCGAACCGGTTCGGATGGCCCGGCCAGGACCTCCCGGGCGTCCAGGGCCTCTACAGCGTGCAGGATCTGGAGGAGATGGAGCGTTGGACGGAAGGTATTGACGCGGCGGTAGTGGTGGGAGGGGGCCTGATCGGAATCGAGATGGCGGAGATGCTCCACACGCGCCACATCCCCGTCACATTTCTGGTTCGCGAATCGAGCTACATGAACCACCTCCTACCCGACGAAGAGTCGGCAATGGTCAATGACGAGATTCGCGAGCACCATATCGACCTGCGACTGTCGACCGAGCTGAAAGCCATACACGCGGGCCCTGACGGCTCAGTGGCAAGCGTGGAGACCGGAGGCGGTGAGGAGATCGCCTCTGGCTTCGTCGGGCTTACCGTTGGCGTACACCCGAACATCGGATTTCTGGAGGAGTCCGGGATCGAGACCGACAGGGGCGTACTGGTGGATGAATACTTTGCGACGTCGGCGCCGGACGTTTATGCGATCGGCGACTGCGCACAGTTTCGCGATTCCGCCGCGGCACACCGGCCGATCGAGCAGCTCTGGTATACAGCGCGCCGTCACGGACGGACAGTGGCCGGCACCATCTGTGGGCGGCGTACGCGCTACGACAAGGGGGTCTTCTTCAACTCCGCCAAGTTCTTCACGATCGAGTACCAGACGTATGGGCACGTCCCAAACCACTTGCCGGACAACCTCGCCACCATTGTCTGGCAACACGAAAACAAAAAAAAACTCATCCGCATCAACTACGATCCCGAGTCGGAGGCAGTAGTCGGGTTTAACCTGATGGGCGTGCGATTTCGACACGCCATTTGTGAATCGTGGATCCGACGTCAGGTACGGATCGACGATGTGCTTAACGAACTTCCGAAGGCCAATTTCGACCCTGAGTTCTTTCCTCGATTTGAGAATCAATTATCGCGAGTAGCTACTTAGTTTTCAGTATGTGTCGCAACCAAATCAATAAACTGTATCAACCAATACTTTAAATGCTATCCACGCCCAGTTTTCAGCTGACGACGCCCGTCACGCAGCTCAACCGGCGTGACCGCATCGGCCTGACGCTGATCGGCACGAGCACGGTCGCCTTTATGGTCGCGCTGTTTGGCGCGGGCACGGCTCTGCCGGCAACCATGTTCTGGCTATCGGTGGGTTTGCTGATTGCCGGCGCTCTCGTGTACTTCCGCCGCTACACGGAACGGCCGGAGGGTATTAATAACGACGGGATGGTGATGTCGCCCCTCACGACCCGCGGTGCAGTGGGATGGATCGCGGGCATCACGTTTACCGGTTTCTATGTCGTCCTCTACTGGTTTCCGTCGATGCTGGAAGGGCTCGTTCGAATGATGGACCCGGTCAGTTATCTAATCCGCTCCGCACCGGCGGATCAATGGTTTCTGTATTCGTTCTTCTACACGGTCGCCGTCGTCTTGATGGGGGTGCGCGCCATCATCAAGTACCGTCACAGCCGCTATCAGATCATCCGGACGATCTCCGTCTCGTTCTTTCAGCTCGGGTTTGCCTTCCTGATTCCGCAAATCCTCCTGCGGCTCAACCAGCCCGAACTCTACTTCAGCTACTTCTGGCCGCTTGACTACGACCTCCTGTGGCCAAGCCAAATCAGTAATCTCACGAGCTCTGCGGGCGCCCTTGGCGCATTCATGATCGGATGGGGAGCGATCCTGACATTTATCGCCACTCCGGTACTCACGTACTTTTTCGGCAAACGCTGGTATTGCTCGTGGGTCTGCGGGTGCGGGGGTCTGGCTGAGACGCTGGGCGATCCCTTCCGACATCTCTCCGACAAGTCCCTGAAGGCATGGCGGATCGAACGATGGATGGTGCACGGCGTGCTGGTATTCATCACGTTTACAACCGGCCTGCTGTGGGCGAACTCGGCCACGGCTGGCGCAATCCTTGGTGGCCTTACCGGTACCTTCTCGCGTGTCTACGGCTTCTTGATTGGCGCCGTCTTCGCGGGCGTGATCGGCGTCGGGTTCTACCCGCTGATGGGATCACGCGTATGGTGTCGGTTCGGATGTCCGATGGCGGCCGTCCTCGGTTTGCTCCAAAAGTATTTTTCCCGGTTCCGAATCACCACGAACGGAGGCCAATGCATTTCGTGCGGCAACTGTTCGAAGTATTGCGAGATGGGCATCGATGTTCGCTGGTACGCGCAGCGCGGCCAGAATATCATCCGCGCTTCGTGCGTCGGGTGCGGGATCTGTTCGGCCGTGTGCCCGCGAGGCGTCCTGAACCTCGAGGGGGGGCCGCGTCATGGTCGGTACAACGGGCCGGTGCTGGTTGAACGCGATCACGTTTCCGTCCTGACCGACGAGGATTGGGCATCCGCAAATCCCGCGGTCTAGCCGGAATCGCCGTTGAGGCGGTAAGTGATGTTGGCCGGCGCCTGTCGCCAGGTTATTTCTGAGCGACCGGATGTGTCTAGAGGTTTTGCCTCTTCCGACAGTGTCCGCATGCTTTGCCAGCTATGGAGCGCGACAACGGTAGGTATCGACGCCGTCCCGGTCGCGATCGAGACCAATGTTAGCCGGGGAATGCCACGCTATACAGTTGTCGGCCTCCCCGACGTATCGGTGCGCGAGTCTCGCGACCGCATTCATGCCGCCATCATCAATTCGGGGTTCGAGTTTCCACGCGGCGCGGTTACCGTCAATCTCGCGCCTGCCGACATCCGAAAGGAAGGGACTTCTTTCGATCTGCCTATCGCGCTGTCGCTACTCGGAGCGGCTGGCGTGGAAATTCCTGCAAATCTAGCCCGGCAAACGGTTGTGATGGGCGAGCTGGCGCTCGACGGGGCGGTGCGCGCGGTAAAGGGAGTGCTGCCTGTCGCCATACGTGCCGGGGCGGACGGCCGTAAGCGCTTGATCGTTCCAATGGAGAATGCCGGAGAGGCTGCTCTCGTCGACGATCTCAACGTCTATGGTGTCAAATCACTTTCGCAAGCATTCGCATACTTTCGACGGGCACGCGATGGCCCCGTGGCCTTCATTCGGCGAGAGGCACGTCCTTTTCGCAGGCCGACCGAACATGACCTTGATTTCGCTGATGTACGTGGTCAGGAAGGAGCCAAGCGGGCACTGGAGGTCGCGGCTGCCGGCGGCCACAATGTCCTAATGATTGGATCTCCCGGTGCCGGCAAGACGATGCTGGCCCGACGGATTCCGACCATACTCCCATCAATGAGCCGCTCGGAAGCGCTGGACGTGACCAAGATCCATTCGGTCGGAGGTCGGCTGAATGGATCAGGTCTTATTCGGAGGCGACCGTTTCGCGCTCCCCACCATACCATCTCCATGGCGGGGCTGTGCGGAGGCGGGGCATCACCGCGACCCGGTGAGATATCGCTCGCTCACAACGGAGTGTTGTTCATGGATGAGCTCGCCGAATTTCGGAGAGCGGTCCTGGAGGTTCTTCGGCAGCCGCTGGAAGAGGGGCGGATTACGATTAGCCGCGCTGCCGGTTCGGTCGAATATCCGGCACGCTTCATGTTCGTTGCCAGCATGAACCCCTGTCCGTGCGGCTATCTGGCTGACCCCGTCCACGAATGCGTCTGCAGTGCGGCGATGATTCATCGATACCACAACCGAATCAGCGGCCCGCTGCTGGATCGCATCGACGTTCATTTGCCCGTGCACCCGGTCAAGGTTGGGGCAATGTCGGACCGATCGAAACGGGCGTGCTCCGAAGAGATACGCGCTCGCGTCGCTACCTCCCGAAACATTCAGTGTCGCCGGCTGCAGGACGGCAGCGGCGCGCAGTGTAACGCTACCATGAACGCACGAGAGGTACGACGGTGGTGCAGAATGGAACGCGATGCGTCCCTACTCCTGAAGGACGCAGTCACCACGCTTCGCCTAAGCGCGCGAGGCTATGAGCGGATCCTGCGCGTCGCCAGGACCATCGCCGACCTCGACGGCGGTCGCAGCGAGCGCATCAGACCGGACCACCTCGCCGAAGCGATACAATATCGTTCGTTCGACAGAGCGGGACTCCTGTCTGCCTAACGCCTACTTCTTGGACCGCGTTCGGTGGCCATGAGGACACGGAGATCGAGCGCCTTGGCAATCGCAGCGACCTCTGCAAACTGCCCTACCGTCGCAGCCTCATCGGCGCGGAGGACGAGCGCCGTCCGATCCCCCTGCGCTTCCCGGATCCGAACGAGGAGGTCTGACTCCGCCACCCGATCCTGGTTAACGTAGAACTGTCCATCGCCGGTGATCACGACGGTCACATACTGTGATTGCATCGGCACGGAAGTGTCTGCCCGCGGCAAGTTGACCTGGATGCCGAAGTTTGGAATGAAGCTCGACGTGAGCAGGAAGAAGATCAGCAGCAGAAGCACTATGTCCGCAAGGCCCGCCATGCTGAACGCGGTGAGCGGCTTCTTCGGTGTCGAAAAACTGAGAGCCATTTGGTTGACCGTTACGGGTTAGTAGCGCTGATCGTCGTAAGCTGCCTGCATCGGTGCCGGCTCCTGAAGCAGGTCGATGAAGTCGGTCGCGGAGCGCTCCATGTCGTGTACGGCTCGGTTGATCCGGCCAAGTAGGAAGTTGTAGAAGAAGACCGCGGCGATACCAACTACCAGTCCGAATGCCGTACTCAACAGCGCCTCCCAGATGCCCCCGGCCAGCACGCTCGGGTTGACGTTGCCCTGCAGACTTTGTATCTGCTGAAAAGCTTCGATCATGCCCGTTACCGTCCCGAGGAATCCGAGCATCGGAGCGACGCCGGCAATAGTAGCGAGCAGATCGATTCGCTTCTCCAGTTCAAACGCCTCGTACTTGCCGGCCGCGTGGACAGCATCCTGGATTTCCGCTATCGGTCGTCCGAGCCGTTCCAATCCGTGCTTGAGAATGCGCGTGATCGGGGTGTCCTGATTCGCGCAATAGTTCTTGGCGCCAACGATGTCGCCCGCCTGAACGAAGTCGCGGATCCTCTCGGTGACGAGGTCAGGGTCTGCCTTCGCCCGCCGAAGCGTCATCAGTCGCTCGACAAACAGATAGACTGCGATGAGCGAAAGAAGGACAATAGGGAAGATGACCCAGCCACCGAGGAGCACGGTTTCGAGAACACTTGTCGGTTCGGGTCCGACCGGAATCGCAGACTGCACAGAGTCCTGCGCGGACGTCACCGCGTCCTGAATGAAAAGGATGGTCATGTAGATACGGGAAAAGGTGGGATTTACATGTTGTTACGGATGCGAAGGACCCAGGCTCCCTCCGGTAGCTTCTCGGCCAGGCGACGTAGCTCCCGGGTAGCGATGGATTGTCTGGAGTACTGGCCAATGGCAACACGGTACCAGGTCTGACCGCGAGCCGTACCTCTCAACACGTCTATGGGAAGATCTTCATCCGCCAGTTGCTGTGAAAGTTCCAATGCGACAGCGTTCGCCTCGTCGATGGTCTCTTGGGAGGAGACTATAAGTGTATACCCGCCGGCCCTTCGGTCGATCGCGCCTGGCTCCCATGCGATCAGCGGCGGCTGAAGGCCCGAAGGCGTCGTCGCCGCCGCTTCTGACCCGCCGGGCGAGGTGCCGGCCTCGGTCTCAACCACTTCGTCTTGACGATCTGACGGAGGGCCGTCACCAAGACTTATCAAGTAGAGGACGCCCGCGATTGCCAGCACGAGTACGACGATCATCCCGAAGTAGAACAATGCACGGCTCTTACGCTTTACCACCGCGGGAGGCGCCTGACCGCTCTCCGCTGCCGTGCCTTCAGGCTTATCATCCTCGTTTGAGCTATCGAGGGTATCCGGTTCGTCGGTGGGGACCGCCGCGACGGTCTCGGCATTTTCTGGAGCGGCAATGTCGGCGTCGGTCGCAACGGTATCCCTGGAGGCGTCTGCGCCGGTTCCCGCAACCTTCGCAGGTTCAGTTTCCGTTGCCTCTCCTACTACGCTGTCTCTGTGTTCGCTCTCAACGACAGTGTCCTTTGGCGGCTCGTCGCCTGGCGTCGGCTTGCTTGGGGTCAGGCTCCCAAGGTCGCCCGGCCCGACAGCGGCGACGGCACCGGGATCGACATCGTCATCACGAAGCTCGTCAACCGTATCCTCGACAACGTCGGAGGTACTATCTGCCATTGGGGGCGCATGCTCGCGCTCCGAACGCGAGTCCATGTCATGCTGCACGGCGATCGGTATGTCGGGCAGCGCAAAGCTGCTCTCGTCGATTCGTCCCGCATCAGCCACGGACTCAACCGGTATCGGGGCCAGACCTGCGAATCGATGATTGACGACAACAGCGAGGCGCGGATCCGGGGTAAATCGCACTTCACCCTCGTCGAAGGTGAACGTGCCCAGGCCCTCCACCTGCGCGGCCGACGCCTCACCAGTCACCGACTGGATTTGGTCCACAAATTCATCGACACGGTCGGCGGCCACCTCCCGCGAGATTCCGAGTTTCTGCGCTACCTTGTCTACCAAAGCGGACATTGGATTCTGGTCGCTACTTGAACGAGTGATCAGTCTTCTGGCTCAAACGTGACCACATCGCGTGGAGGAATCATCTGCTCGGATCCATCCGGCTGTGCTTCAACGCGACTAGGTTCATGCTGCACGCGGAAAGTCCCCAGACCGGGGACGGCCATGTGGTGACCTTCGATCATGGAGTCGCGAATGATCGCGGCGATTGCCTGGGCGGTCTCGTCGTTAACCGTATTGTCCATGTCAGAGGCTCGAAGTGAATCGGGACGGACAGTGACTGTCGCTCTTCATTGTCGCAAGATTCAAAAATACCACGGATATCTCAGGATTGGAAACCTATGGCGCCCATGGGTTTCGCGGCTACCACAAGAGTCGGATTCCACCACTCAAGATGAATCGTGACTCCTCATAATCTCGCCAGATCTCGTGATCGCCCGACGAGATATTGTCGAGTCGCAGCACGATGCCCACGGAACGGGTAACATTGTATCGGCTGTACAAGTCGACATCGACATAGGGGTTCAGCTCAATGCTTTCAGCGAGGTCGGCGAATCGGCTTCCGGTGTATCGGCCGGTCACCTGAACCAGCCCGCGTCCGTCCGCGAACGGATACGACAGCCCCGCGCGCCCTGAAATCCGCGGCTCATGCGGTATGCGCACGTCCAAATCCGTGAGTTCGGAGTCATGATAGTACGCGGCGGCGGACAGCTGCAGTGCCGCAGGCAGGGACAGACTGACCTCACCACCGATGCTTATTATCTGCCCATCTCCGTATCCGATATCAAAGAATCCACTACTTACGGATGATGCTCCCGATCCAGTCGACGCGACGAAAAACCCGAAGTTCGGCGACCGTTTAACCCTTGCTTCGCCCATGATCTGAATCGGCCCCGAGAAAAGTGCGATGCCGCTTTGAGCGTCGATCGTATTGATAGACGGCTGCATTACCGGCTCAGTGACGAGGTACGGATTCTCGGTGAAGAGGTCCGCCAGCTTGTTTGAACGCACGCGAGGCTGGTTGCGGGCGTAGAACATGACACGTTCTCCCGTCCTGAGACTGACCTCAAACCGGGGCGACAGGTAGGTGGCGGTGCGGGTTTCTCCCGGTTGACCACCGACGTCTCCATCGAATGAAATCGCGAGCAGGGCTGGGGCTGCCTCCGCAGTGAGGGTGGCGCTCTGATACTCAAATCCAGCAGCCACCTCTCCGTGTCGCAAGTCTGATCCCGCCAGGCCGCCGTCGTCGAGCCCGCCGCTTTCAAACCGACCTCTGACGAATCCTCGTGCCGATCCGACAGGAAATGCCACACGTCCATCCGCCATGAAGCGCCTCTCGGATCGCTCCGTCGACGGATCCTTTATGGTGGACGTCGCGAACAGGTCTGAGTCGACTTTTGTCTGCTGCAAACCCACACGAATGCGGTACGAGACAGGACTGCGCGGCGCCGCGGCGATCCAGATAGACTGGGTGGCAGATCCGGCCGTCCGATCGGGGCTTAGAGCGATTCGGCCGTTGGTGTTTGTCGTGTCCAGTCCGTACAAATTGAAGCCGCTGACAAATCCGACCACGTCAACCCCGAAGCTCGCCTGACCGATAGGTCGTTGATAGGATATTGCGCCATCGAAATCGTTGCTCTGGTTCGCTGCTCTCTGAAAGCCGACGTCGTCGCCGTCGGTTCCCAGGTAGCGAAGCTGAATCTCAACCTTCTGGTTTGACCGTAGCCGCGCGGCAGCCAGGGCGTGTACTCGTCGTTGGAAATAACGCCCAGCCGAAAGCTCTACTTCCGCCCACAACGGGCCTTCGCCAGTCAGGGCGGTAACACCGGGTGGATCCGGCGGGTTCAGATCGGCCCTCAGAAATTTAGCGCCTGCCTTAGTGTAGTCTTCCGTGATCGGTCGACGCGACAGGGGAATCTCGGGTACACGGGGTGGGGGGTTGAACCCGACCAATGGCTGGCGCTGCAAGGACGGGAAGGCGATCTGCAGCTGGCCGCGAATCTCGACTTCGCGTGGCGCCAGGTCAGGAAGAACTGGCTGCTGTTCCCCGTCCTGGCCAATTGCTATCGGGACGGGCCCAAGAACAAGCAACGGCAGAGCCAGGGCAAGAGTCCAGCGTAAAGCTGTGATTGAAGAACCGATCTTGGTCATGGCGTAGCTCACTATAAGCTTGCTTTGGCTGCCTCGGCGTCCCGGGCAAACGCCGAATCGGGATATTGAGAAATGATCAGGTCGTACAGACGGATAGCCTCACCACGCTGCCCCAGTCGCTCGAAGGCTCTCGCCTGCGTCAGATAACCGCGAGCCATCCAGTCCGAGTAACCGGAGTAGAGGACCGGAAGACGACCAAGTTCCTCGATTGCGTCGTTGGGACGACCGTTGCGGAGCAACATCTCACCAAGCAACGTGAGGGCCTCGGCACCTGATTCGTCCTGGCTTAGCGAGATCACCTTGCGGTAGGATGCGGTGGCCTCGTCCGTCCGTCCTTCACGGTCGTAGATTCGCGCCAGACCCAGTAGCGCCGGAACGGACTCGGCGGTGCTGGCGGATTCGTCGACGGTACGGGTTACCAGCCGTTCTGCCTCGCGGGTACGACCAAGGTTCATGAGCGCGAGGCTCTGGCCGTACCGCGCCTTCGCCTCAAGCCGCTTGTTGCCGTCCGCTTTGGCCTCCAGATCCTGAAAGATCTTCAAGGCGTCATTGTATCGGCGGGTTCGAAGATAGACGTGCCCCAGATCTTCGGCTGCGTCTTTCCAGCGCGTGGAAGAAGGGTATCGCTCGACGAGTTGCTTGAGGTAGGATTCCGCCTCCACATCCTGCTTCCGATCGACAAAGATTCGACCGAGGTAGTAATAAGCCTGCGGAATCAGTGTGGGGCTGTTCGCGTTTCGAACGAACACCTGGAATTCCGCCAGCGCCTCATCTGTTCGTCCGCTCTGGAGCTTGACCTCAGCCTGCTTGAATCGGAGTTCGTCGACGACGGGCGAGTTGGGGTTTGCGCTTGCAAAGGAGTCGACTAGTGCAACTGCCCGGTCTTCTTCACCCATCGCCATGAGAGCAAACTGAATCGATGCGGCAGCGTCGGCTGCGAATGGCGAGTTGGGATAGCGGTCGAGGACCTGCTTGTACTCGCGGACCGCACCGTCCAGGTCCCCAGCGTTGAAGTAGGTGTCACCGATGCCGTACAGGGCTTTGGCGGCCAGCGGGTCACGCGGGCGTCGGTCGATGAGCTCTCGATAAGCCAGCCGGGCATTATCGTAGTCCTGCTCCTGGAAGAAGAGGTAGCCGAGAGAGTACTGTGCTTCCTCGCGCCACTGGCTGTCGGGATACTCGCCGATCAGCCGCCTGAAAGCACCGGTCGCCTCAAACGTCCGGCCAGAATTGTAGAGCGCCTGCGCGAGTTGATACATGGCATACTCGTCCTCCTCATCAGCGAGCCGGCTGTAGATTCGAATCGCGTCCGGATATTGCTTCATCGCATAGTAGGCATCTGCCAGTCGTAGCCGGGCGTCGTGCCGATAGGGGACGAAGCCCGACTCGTCAGCGTATCGCTCGAGGAATCGGACGAAGTGGTCGACCGCCTCCGAATAGCGACCCCGGCGGAAATACGTCCAGCCGATTGCGTAGTAGGCGGCATCAGCGTTCTTCCCGTTTGGATACGTTTCGAGATATTCCGCGAAGAGATCCGCCGCGGGTCCGAGTCGGTCTAACTGGTAGTAGCTTTCAGCGGCCCAGAACAGCGCGTCGTCTGCCTTGTCGTGTGATGGGTATCTCTCGAAAAGGTCGATAAGCGCGGGCGCTGACTCGGAGTACTTCTCGTTTCGGAACAGAAGCCAAGCCTTTTGGAACTCGATCTCGCCACGCAGCTCGGGTGAGGCGGCGTCCCTCTCGATGGCGCGATTGTATGCACGAAGCGCCCCAGCGAAATCGCCGATGGCTATGAAGGTGCTTCCTAGATGGTTGAGCCCCTCATCCAGGTGTGGCGAATCGGGATAGTTGTTGACGAAGCGCGACAACGCTTCGTTCGCGTCCCGCCACTGGCGCAGCTGGTACAGTGTCATGCCAAGCTCGAACTGTGCCTCGTCCGCGTATTCCCCTTTTGGCCAACGTTCGACGACGGCCCCAAAAAGATTGAGTGCGGCTTGCTCGTCGCGCGCCGTCTTCCGGTTCACGGCCTCATAGTACGTGGCCTTCTCGGCCAGTGCGTCTGCGTGTCCGAGCGACACCTTTGCAAACTCGTCGGCCGCCCACTCGTTGGCACCTTCCAGCTGATAGTTCCAGCCGAGGCCGAACAGAGCATCGCGATAGTACGGACTGTCGGGATTATCCTCGGTAATTTCTCGGTAGCGAAGAATGGCGTCGTCGCTCCGGCGAAGCTGATTGTAGCTTTCGGCCAGCATGAAGGTTGCGCGCTCACGATCGTCATCCGAGAGAGAGGGCATCCGTCGCGTGAGC
>JBFIPX010000073.1:0-14398 GCA_041609895.1 Rhodothermales bacterium | reverse complement strand
ATCGTCCAATCCCGGACCGGCTCCGGAAAGACCGGAGCGTTTTTGCTCCCATTGTTCGATCTGCTGGATCAGAGTCAGAAAAATGCCCAGGCACTGATCCTGACGCCGACGCGGGAACTTGCGCGTCAGGTAGACCAGGAATTCAATCGAATGCGCCCCAAAGACAATGGCCTGCGGACAGCGCTGGTCTATGGCGGCGTCAAGTATGGACCTCAAATATCCGCGTTGAAAGACGGTGCGCAACTCGTTGTCGGCACGCCGGGCCGAGTCATCGACCTGCTCGAACAGCGCCACATGTCGCTCGATGCGCTGCAGGTGTTCGTCATGGACGAGGCCGACGAGATGCTATCGATGGGATTTTACCCTGCGATGAAAGCGCTCAAGAAATTCCTGCCGCAAGAGCGCAACTCCTTCATGTTCAGCGCAACCATGCCCATCCGGGTTCAAAACCTGGCCGACGAATTTCTGACCGAGCCAGGCTTCCTCACGCTAAGCGCCGGCGCCGAGTCCGTCGAAACAAGCGAGCACCGGTACCTCGTCGTTCCACCCATGGATCGGGACCGCGTTCTTGTGTCGCTCATTGAAACTGAAAACCCGGACTCGGCGATCATCTTCGCAAATACAAAACGAGATGTCGAGTACCTGACCGCCTTCCTCCGCAATTACGGTCACGATGCCGCGGAAATCTCTGGCGATCTGTCCCAGAAGGCCCGTGAGGCGGTCATGAAACGGCTCAAGGAAGGCGAGCTGCGCTTCCTGGTTGCTACCGACGTGGCCGCGCGAGGCATTGACGTTTCGGACCTGGGGTACGTGTTCATGTACGACGTTCCGGATAACCATGAGTACTACATCCACAGGTCCGGCCGAACGGCACGAGCGGGCAATACCGGAACCGTTATCGTGCTCGCCACGATGCTGAACCATAACACGCTCAAGGGCGTCGCCAAACGATACGGCGTGATCCTCGAGAAGCAAGAGGCTCCAACGGAGGAACAGGTCAATGCCATCGTTTCGGAGCGGATGACCGTCTTGCTGGAAGATGCCTATCGAACGACGAACCGGGAACAGCGATCGGTCCTCCAGCAATACATCCCGCTTGTCAAACAAATCGCCTCCGACGCACCGCACCTTTTGACCATGCTGGTCGACGACTTCTATCACCAGCAAATGCATCGCAAGCGCGACCGCAGTATCGCGGATGATCTTCCGGATCCCCGGCCCGATGAGACGACTGAGATGCTCCAATCGTCCTACGACTCGCGTCCGAAAATGGGCCGCGAGCGCGCGGAGCGGTTCTTGCCGATGACGAAGGAACTCGTCGAGGAAGAGCCGGAGCTTCTCGCCATGCTTGTCGCAAGTTTCCAACTGTCTCCGACCGAGAAGCAGGACCGATCTCGGCCGCGGCCCAAGGCAAAACAGAGTCGAGGGGGCAGCGGCAAATCTGGAAGTCGCTCCCGCGGCGGGTCCGGCGGCGGACGCGAGAATCGTCGTCGGTAAGGGTGGTTCACGGTCCGTCCGGGTCGAACATGGCCTAACACCGGTCGTCCAGACTTGACCGCATCGCAACCGAACGGACCGAGGCTGCTAACACGCGACGAGCACCGGAACCAACGGGAAGCCTCTTCGATTTCAGGCTCCAAACGAGATAAGGACTTATAAATGGAAACCACCTTTGGCTCATCAACGGCTGTCTCGCGACAGAGCGTCGACGTCCGCGCAACGTTCATCACACGGACCTATGCCCACCTGCTCGGGGCAATGATTGGGTTTGCGCTTATTGAGGTCGTTCTGTTTCAGACGGGGATCGCAACGGTCATTGCGCGTGCGTTCCTCAGCGTCAACTGGCTTTGGGTTCTGGGCGGCTTCATGATCGTAGGCTGGTTAGCCAGCCGCACGGCGCATAGCACGGTATCCCGACCGGCACAGTATGCGGCCCTTGTCGGCTTCGTGATCGCCGAGGCACTGATCTTCGTACCATTGTTGTTCATCGCTCAAGCCGCGGCTCCGGGCGTAATAAGAAGTGCCGCACTCGTCACACTCATCGGATTTACGGGTTTGACGGCGGTCGCCGTTATGACTCGCAAGGACTTCTCGTTCCTCGGCGGAATTCTGAGATGGGGATTCGTCGTCGCGCTCGTTCTGATCGTTGCGGGGGTCCTGTTCGGCTTTGAGCTGGGTACGTTCTTCTCGGTAGCCATGATTGCGCTGGCGGGAGGCGCGATCCTCTATGACACGTCAAATATCCTCCATCACTACCCGGAGGATCGATACGTCGGAGCCGCTCTCGAGCTCTTTGCGTCGGTGGCGCTGATGTTCTGGTACGTGCTCAGACTATTCATGTCCAGAGACTGACGCGAGAGTACGCGGTCGATTGCCGACTCCCTGATGCCGTGAAGTCCGACTGTCCGGTTGGTCTCGAGGGGCGCGTAGTGCCAGCTTGCGGCGCTTCTACTCGATGTCGATCTCGTGTGGCGAGTGCACGAACAGCACGTCGGTTAGAGAAGGGTGGTTGTTGAAGACTTCCTCTCTTCGTTCGCGAAGGCCCTCGAGATCGAAGCCGACCACGGCGAGATCCGCCTCTGCCGATAGCCGAGTAACCAGCTTGCGAAACGCCGCCTGGTTGTCTACCGAAAGAAACCGGATGTTCTTCTCGGAGATGGGAAGGCGATGCTCGGCGGCCAGCTTGCGGAACACCTCTCGCTGCTCACCTACCTGTGAAGCCGGCAGCGCTGCGAAGACGCGAATCTCCGCGTTCGCCCAATCAGGATGACCCAGCACGATGTAACTAAGAAGAATCATCAGGTTTGCGTTCTCGGTGTCATTCCACGTGAGCCAGATGTGGATGCTGCGCCGCTCGCCGAAGTGGAGATCGCCGTGGCGGAGAACGAGAATCGTCTTGTTGGTACTCGAGGCAAACAGACAACTGTCTGTTACCTCGCGCACGATCTCCGGACCGTCGTGGCGCGAGAACTCGAACATGATCGTGTTGTTGTGCAGCCCCGAGACACCCGGCACCTGAAGACTCTGCGCCAGAGCCGAGGTCATCGACGGACTTACGATCGTGTCCATGAACACGCTGCTTCGCTGCTTGCGCGCAAGCCGAGCGAGTCGCGACTGCATCTGACGACTCTCCAGGCTCGATTCCTCCGTCAGATTTCCCTTGATGTAATGTAGATAGGTCCCGAACCCATATCGATGGCAGAGCCACTTCATGAACATGAGCGGAGACCGTCGGTCAAAGGTGCGTTCGTCGACCATGATGACGGATGGTCGCCATTCGGCTCCTGTGAGCTGCCGCTTCCTCCGCTGCAGCCGTATTTGCAGGTAACGCGTCGCTTGCGTCATCACACCCTCAAACATGGACGCAAGATCGTCCTCGCCACGACCTCGTGAGATGAACCAGTAGAGCGCTGTCATCAGCGCCAGCGCAGCAACCGCGTAGACCGGATCCATCTGGAACATCATCAACAGGCAGATGACCGCACCGAACAAGCTGACGTACCAGCGCGAGCGAAAGCTCGGTCGATAACTGGGGCGTGCCGCGAAGTGCTCCAGGAAGCTGATGGCGCAGAGCGACCCGTATGTCACCATGAAGAACATGGATATCAGGCGCGCCACGAAGTCGACGTTGCCGAGCGCCACGATGATGAGCGCGACGGCTCCTGTGACCAGCGTGCTGTTGCGCGGCTCATTGACCTCGCCGACACCCGTCGCCAGCCAGCGGCTCGCATTTCCGATCCTGATCGAACCGTCCTCACCGAGGGCTTGCAGCGTTCTCGGCGCGACAAGAACAGATCCTATCGCCGAGCTTAGGGTGGCGCAGGCAAGGCCGATGGGGATTATCGGCCCCCAGAGCGCAATCTGCGACATCACCAACTGATCACCGTCGAGGAGCTCGGGCGGCGCAGAAAAGGCGAGCTTCGCGACGATAAAGACATACATGACCATTCCCGCGATCGTCGCTCCGAGCGTGCCCCGGGGAATCGACTTCCTCGGGTTTGCGAGATCGCCTGACAGTCCGACCCCGGCCGTCATGCCAGTGAACGCGGGAAAGCAGATGGCGAAAACAAAGAAGAAGGCGTCCGGATCGGTAACCGTTGACGTAAGCCCCACCGTGTCCGGGCTAAAGCCCTCAACCGGCTTCCCCAGGAAGAACAATAGGAGGGAGGCAGCCAGCGTAGCGGCTACGACATACAGGGCCTTAACACCCACATCGGCTCCGCGGAAGAACACAAGTGCCAGCAGACCAAGGGTGGCGGGAAGCGAAACGATCCTCGGATCAAAAGCGAATCCGAACAGGCTCTCGAACGCCGCACTCAACGGCGTAAAGGCTTCCGCGAACGCAATCATGTAGAACGCCACCGAGATCGCCTGCGACGAGTAGAGCGAGATTCCGATGACGCCCCCGATCATCCTTCCGAAGGAACGCGAGATGATGAAGTATTCGCCGCCACCTTCGACCTTCCGGTTGGTGGCGATCTCGGCCAACGCGAGCGCCGTCGGGATCGTCACCATGTGCCCAAGGAGAATGATCCCGAGTGCACCCAGCAGCCCTACGTTGCCAACCGCATAGCCGAAACGGAGGAACATGATCGCACCGAGGATGGTGCTGATCCCCGTCAGGAACACCGGCAGCGTTCCGAAACCGTGGCCCCTGCTGGACTTGGCGTCTGCCTGCTGATTCATCGGACACCCGCTATATCACTGTCTCCGGACCGAAAGTACATATTCCGCGGCTCATCACGAACTCTTCGAGGACCGGCGGTCAACTGTCAGAAGGCGTTCATAAATTGACGGCATCACGGATCCGAGGTGGGTACGCCACAAGATGCGTCAACAGATCCGTGTTACGATTAACTCTGTCAGCTAACCAGCATTTATGCCACGAATACTAGTTACCGGTGCAGCAGGACAGATAGGGTCGGAACTCACGCTCGCCCTTCGCGAGCGATATGGCGAGAGCAACGTGATCGCGACCGACATCAACCCCAAGCCAGATCCCGACCTTCTGGAGTCAGGACCGTATGAGGTAGTGAGCATCCTCGATCCCGACTCGCTGGCGCACGTAGCTTACCGATATGACATCGACGTCATCTATCATCTGGCGGCCATCCTCTCCGCGACCGCGGAAGGCAACCCCGACTTTGCGTGGAACGTGAATATCAACGGGCTTAAGAATGTACTCGACATCGCTCGTCAGAAGAGCATGCATCGAGTACTCGTGCCGAGCTCGATCGCCGTGTTTGGTCCCTCAACGCCCAAGAAGAATGCACCCCAGGATACTGTTCTCCGGCCCGGTACCATGTACGGCGTCACCAAGGCCGCGGGCGAGCTGCTTTGTGACTACTACTGGAAGAAGTATGACCTCGACGTCCGTGGCATTCGGTACCCGGGGCTTATTTCGTGGAAGACCGAGCCGGGCGGCGGTACGACCGACTACGCCGTAGCCATCTATTACGCGGCGGTACGACGTGAGACGTTCACTTGCTTCGTGAGTCCCGAAACGACGCTGCCCATGATGTACATGCCCGACGCCATCAATGCGATGCTGATGCTAGCCGACGCCGAGCCGGACGGACTTCGGTACAGAAATGCGTACAACGTCGCCGCGTTCAGCTTCTCGGCAAGAGAGCTCGAGGAATCTATCAGGAGAGAGATCCCCGACCTGGAAGTGGTTTACGCACCTGACTATCACCAGGAGATCGCCGACAGCTGGCCCGCTACCATCGACGACTCGGCGGCGCGACAGGACTGGCAATGGAAACCCAAGTATGACATTGACAGCATGACGCGCGACATGATTAGCAACCTGCGAGTCAAGCTAGGAATTGCGCAACCGAATTAGAGCACGAACGAACGACAGATTCATGTACGGAACGATTAAGGAAGACCTGACGCGCGAGCTGTCCGAAATAAGGGAGGCCGGGCTCTTCAAGGAAGAGCGATTCATCCACAGCCCGCAGGGAGCGGACATATCGGTAGAGTATCCCGAAGGTTCATCGACGGCAGACGTCATCAACTTCTGCGCAAACAATTACCTCGGCCTTTCGAGTCATCCTGAAGTGCTGGAGGCAGCGCACGAGGGTCTTCGAAAGCGAGGTTTCGGCATGTCCTCGGTTCGCTTCATCTGCGGAACGCAGGATATCCACCGCGAGCTTGAAGAGCGACTATCGGATTTTCTGAAGATGGACGACACGATTCTTTATTCGTCGTGCTTCGATGCCAATGCCGGACTCTTCGAGGTCTTCATGAAAGCCGAGGACGCGATCCTGACCGACCAACTCAATCATGCGTCCATCATCGACGGCATCCGGCTGAGCAAGGCCAAGCGCTTCATCTACAAGCACGATGACATGGAGGACCTGGAGCAGAAGCTACAGGAGGCTGCGGACGCCCGCTACCGTCTAATCATGACGGACGGCGCTTTCTCGATGGACGGAACGATCGCGCGCCTCGACAGAATCTGTGATCTCGCGGACAGGTATGACGCGCTCGTGGTTATGGACGATTGCCACTGCACCGGTTTCCTCGGAGATGACGGGCGCGGCTCGCATGAGTATCGCGGCGTTCTCGGACGGGTCGATCTGATCACAAGTACGCTGGGCAAAGCCATGGGAGGTGCCTCCGGTGGGTTTACGTCAGGCCACACGGAGATGATCGCCATGCTGCGTCAGCGCTCACGACCCTATCTCTTCTCCAACAGCGTCTCGCCGGTAATCGCGGCCGCGTCGCTGAAAGTCCTGGACCTCATTACGCAGAGCTCCGACCTTCGCGACAAGCTCCACGCAAACACCCGTTACTTCCGCGAAGAGATGACACGAATCGGCTACGCAATCAAAGACGGTGTACATCCGATTGTCCCGATCATGCTCTTCAACGCCAAGCTGTCGCAAGACATGGCGCGTGACCTGTATGCGAAAGGAATCTATGTGATCGGTTTCTTCTACCCTGTAGTCCCGAAGGGGCAAGCGCGGATCCGCGTTCAACTATCTGCCGCGCACGAAAGCGAGCACCTAGACAAAGCGATAGGGGCGTTCGAGGAAGTCGGCAGGAAGTACGACATACTTGGCAAGTCTAAAGAAGAGATTATCGACATGTACGGCGAGTGAGCAGGGAGCAGGGAGCAGTAGGCGAAAGCTACTGTTGATTACAAATTGTTCTATTTGCCAAGCCAGGCTGCGTACAGTTCGGGGCGCCGATCGCGCATGAAGAGACGTCGTGCATGAGAGTTCGTCGCCTCTTCAAGATGGACATCGCAGTAGAGGATTTCCTCTTTCAGCCTGCCGGCGCGGGCAATCACCCGCCCGGCCGGATCACAGACAAACGACTCGCCGGCGAATGTTAATCGCTCTTCGGCGCCAACCCTGTTGCACAGCGCCGTAAAGTATCCATTCTGAAATGACGCGACGCGCAGTTCCGCCTCGAAGAGCCCATCGGGCCATTCGTCGATTGCGCCGGCCTGCGGTACGACTACAATCTCCGCGCCGGCAACAGCCAGCGCTCGCATGTACTCCGGATAATGTCGATCGTAGCAAATGGCTACGCCTATCCGTCCGACGGCGGTCTCGTAGACGGGCGCGCCCTGATCTCCCGGATGGTAATAGTCAGTTTCGTGAAAGCACGGGTAGTCAGTAATGTGCACCATCCGGGTCCTTCCCAACAGCGTCCCGTCGGCGTCGATCACTGGAGAGGTGTCGTACGTTTTCGCTCCGTCACGTTCAAACACATTCAGCACAATTACGACTCCCTGCTCCACCGCGACGCGACTGAAGGCCGCGGTCGTCTTCCCTGGGACTGTCTCGGCTAGCGTCAAGACATCTGCCTCGGCGCGCTCTGCAGGATAGAATCGGTCGAAGGCCAGCTCTGCCAAGCAGATGAGCTGCGCTCCGGCCGCCGCGGCTTCCTGCACCGCCGCCAATCCTCTCTTTACGTTCGCACTGCGGTCTTCGGAGGCAGCTTGCTGAATCAAGGCGATCCGAACCCGGCGAATAGAATCAGTCATCCGTCATCCCGGTAGCCGATCGCAGTGTACCTTCGGTACCCGTCGGTGCCGGACCCATTGAGCGGTCCGTGTCGCCATCGCCGGGCACAACGGGTCGCTGCGGCAGGCTCACAAAAGACACGCTGCCTACGCGATCTCCAAACTCTGAGTCGTCGTGATTCGACGCGTTCGCGGCGATGTGGAAGATCACCGGATCATCTGCTTCAGGCGCCGTCCAAAGCATAGACCACGCCACAGAATCGCCCTCTATCGGAGACGCATGCGAAACGTATACGACCCCTGCCGAATCGGCAATGGTCCGAACGGGACCGAATTGACCTCTGTCGTGAGGCAACGCGATGCGGCCCGCCTGCTGTCCCGCTCGCTCGCCCGAATTGTAACGGGCGGAAACCTGGAAGCCCCCAGCTTTCATCTCCGGGTGGGAAACGATCATCTTCAGGTCATACTCTTCGCCCGCGATGTGGACCTCAGGAAGACCAGCGATAGCAATCAACAATCGAGGATCGTTGCCGGGCCGGTCCGCGTGACACTGATGGCAGGTGGGCTCCCCGAAGCCACCGGTGTGACCGGGCGGCGGTCCATCAGCGTACGGCGTGGGATCGTAATACATCATCGACCCCGTAACCACAAGCGTCAGAGCAACTGTGGCAAACGCACGACCCGGCATGGTGTTACGGCAGTCTTGCGCGTCCGAGCGTGTTCGCGTCTGTACCAAACCAGATCTCGTTACCCGGTGGGTGGAAATACATATGCCGAACCGATCCGCCGCCACTACCGATCGCTGTTACACTGAAGAATTCTTCCGCCTCGATGTCGAACCCGACAAATTCGTTCGGGTCGGGACCGGTCTCTACAAACCAAACGCGATCGTCGTCATCGATCGCCATCGCATACGGCCTTGAACTTGATCCGGAAGGCGCATCCCACTCGCGTATCTCCATCGTGTCCGGATCGTACACCCCAAGCTTGCCGTCCGCATAGTCGACGTACCATATCCTTCCCGCACTATCCACGTCAAGGCGGCGCGGGCGAGCAGATTGGCGAGGTAGCACGACCTCCGTCAGTTCCATCGTCTCTGCATCGACTGTACCGAGTTTGTTGGATCCAAACTCCGTAAACCAGGGATGATCCTTCCGGTCGACAACGATGCCGTAGGGACGCGACCCAGAGGTAGGCACGGGTATCACTTTCACAGACTCATCTCTCGTGTCCAGCTTGCCGACAAAGTTGCCGCCTTGCACGGAAAACCAGATATCACCGTGGCTGTCAAAGACGAGCGTATGCGGATCTCTCGCCGCCGGGTCCGGCATCGGTATCTTCTTGATCGATCCAGTGGCCGGATCGAGACGACCGATATGAGCCGCCCGATTGCCCGCGTACCATACGATGCCACGGTCATCCACAATCAGGTTGTGCGGTCCCGCCCCCGATTCGAGGTCGAAGCGGGCAAACTCCTCACTGGTAGGATCGAATACCGCTGCATAGTCGCTTCGCTGACCGACGAACCACACGCGACCTTCCGGACCGACGTATGGGTCGCGCGGCCGCGATCGCGCCCATGGAACTTCCCATTCGTCAATCTGAACCTTGGTGTCGATTCTCTCGACCTTAGTGTTGTCGGCCTCGGGCAGACCGGACCAAGAGGCGGTCACCAGCCAAATAGAAAGGACGCTTATCATCTTCGATATCGGTAATCGTTGCTGTTGCTCAGAAGAATTCAACTTGGTTAAATGCCGGCAAGGTGGGCTGCCTCCTCGAGCAGGCCCTGGAGATGCGCGTCCAGTTGATCCGGGTGCGTCAGCTTGACCTCATACACGAATCGGCCCGGCGAAGACTGCGTTACCCGCCACTCAGCCCGCGGCGGCAGCTTCCGGTGAAGTTGAAACATAACCCGTACAAACGTACGGTGAATTGAAACACTCCAAAAGGAAGTTTCTCCGCGAAAGAGAATCGTGCTCTTCATCGGGCGGACCTCGACGGCGCCCAGCTCCGCCGCCAATCCCTCCAGCAGGTGATACATGGCGACGACGCCACCGGGTTTGTTGTGGAGGTGGCGTTCGATTGGATACGTCTTACACGAGTGCGACTGGTTCGTGTTCTTAAACCGTCGTCCGCACGATGGACACTGCCACATCGTCGTCACCTGCGATAGTCCTCCAACAACTACGATAGCACATTTGCCGTACATTCGCATTGGCCACACCACACTTCTCTATCCGCCATCGACTTAATGCAGACAATTTCCGCGCTCGTTGTCGGTGCCCTTCTAGGAGCAGGCTTCCTGCATTTCGTGCGACGGCGCGGTGAAGACCGGGGCGACTACATCTTTGCCGCCGGATTGGTGGTTGCCGCAGCTATATATGCTGCCTTTTCGATGAACGCAGGCCCTGCGGAATGGGTACTGATCGAACTCGCGGGCGTTGCAGGTTTTGCCGGCATATCGATAATCGGCTACCGAACTTCAATCCTGGTTCTGGGTGTCGGATGGACGATCCACGTAGGATGGGATGTGTGGCATAGCTCGATCGACTCGATTCGGTTTATCCCGGATTGGTATCCAATGCTGTGCATCGCCTTTGATCTCGTAGTGGGGCTGTATCTTTTCGCAGAATGGAAGAGGAGAAAATGATCGCGGAGTCGCTCGAACATTGCGCACGACCGTACCCTGGAACAAGCAGCGATGCACAGCAATGCCTGCTGACCTAGGATCACCATAGCTTTCGCGATGAAGCGCCAGGCGGAATGCGAGAACAACCTACTAAAGCTCGACCGTGATGAGTGAATCACAGGAATCCGGAAAGGTCGCCCCGAATTCCACCAAGACATGGTGGGGCCACTTCGATTTGGATCTCGACCACGCAGGTCGTTGGCGGGTCGGGCCAAGCACGCTCTGGATCGAACGCCACGAATTCGAATGGCGAATCACGCACTGGCAGGAAGAAGACCCAATGGACGCCAATACGGAGATTAACGTCCCGGCAACATTGATCGCGTCCTCGATTCCAGAGGAGGCGGACGTAAAGGTGGGCCGTTACAGCATCGCGGAGACGCTACCCCGGCTCAATGTTGAACCCGTGCTCGCCGACCGTCCCGTAATCGTTCGCCCTGAAGAGCCGCTGTTTGTCCTGGTTGGCGAGAACGTAACACTTTTCGTGTCAACCCCTCTTTGGATACGAGTTTCGGTTGGAGCGGACAAAGCGCAGCTTGCGGAGATCGCTTCCTATCGCCCTTCGGATTCATGGTTTGGACCGAATACTCGCGAAGGAGAGCTTTGCTATGCTTCCGCGACCCTCGGAAGGCTCAATCTTGACGATGTTCCGATGAGACTGCATCGGGCGATTACCCCGGTTACAATTCGAAACCGCTCCGGTGAATCGCTGGCCGTGGATCGCATTCGGATTCCGGTGGAGTATCTGTCCCTGTTTCAGGATGGCGATGGTTACCTGTGGACCGAGGCAATGCGATATGACAAGACGTCTACCGACGAACTAGCCGCATTGGATATTGGGCGTGGAGCCCCCAGATTCGCCGACGACCCGACGCTGATTGCTGTTCCGCGAGAGCGGCATGACAAGCGTGGTCTCGTGCGCGCGTTCAGCTCGTTGATTCACCGGATCTCCGAGGTGTAAAGCATGGACGCCGTTTGGTCTTCGATAACCGATTTCTTCTCCCGGGACGCGGCGGTTTCATATCTGCAGGCAGCCCTCATGGTCGTGGGTGGCTTGGTCATCGGTCGCTTGGTAAGCGGGCTCATTGGCAGACTCCTCAAGCACGCAGCCCAGCATCAGGTCCTGATTTTCAAGCGCTTCGCCTTCTACATCATTCTTGGGATATTCGTCGCTTCAGCCCTCGTTGAAATCGGGTTTGACATTCGTGTTCTACTCGGCACAGCCGGAATCCTGACGGTTGCGCTCGGCTTCGCGTCCCAAACGTCCGCGTCGAACTTCATCAGCGGCTTGTTTCTTCTGGGAGAGAATCCGTTTTCCGTGGGAGACGTGATCCGTATTGGCACGACCACCGGAGAGGTGCTTTCCGTTGACTTGCTTTCTGTCAAGCTTCGGACATTCGACAACCTGTTCGTGCGCGTTCCCAACGAGCAGCTCATCAAGACCGAGATCACCAATCTGACGCGCTTTCCGATCCGCCGAGTTGATCTGCAGCTGAGTATAGCCTATAAGGACGACCTGCGGAAGACGATCGAAGTGCTGCGAGGCGTCGCGGATGCCAATATGCTTTGCCTCAACGAACCCGAGCCTCTCTTTATCTTCCAAGCATTCGGCGACTCCGGACTGCAGTTCCAGTATTCTGTCTGGGCAAAGCGAGAGAACTTTCTGCAGCTACGCAACAGCATCCAGATAGAGATCAAGGAGGCATTCGATAGAGAAGGCATTGAGATTCCGTTCCCGCATCGCACACTCTACACCGGTATGGTCACGGATCCGTTCCCTGTTCGGGTCGTGGGTACGCTCCCGGACAACCGCAACGAATCGGCGCCGAACGAATCGTGAGCTGTCGCTTGTACAAATATTTGTTCGTCGGAGTGGCAATTGAGTCGGCTGCGTGATTACTTCCTGCCATTACATGCAATCCGGGCGGGTCAAGACAATGAAATTTCTATTGCAAGGGTCGATTGTCCCAATCCTCACAACGGTAGTCATCCTGACTGGCTGCGCGATTGAAAGCAAAAGGGGGCCGCTCGAAGGCGCATGGGAGATGGAGTCGGCAACCTACACGCTGGCCGACAGCACTTACGACCCGGGATTTACGCAGACAAAGATCCTGACCGCGGAGCACTTCTCATTTGGTCGGCAAACGGATACAGGGGCCCTCTCCGGTGGTGGCCGCTATTCCTTTGACGGCGAAACGTATACCGAAACGATCGACTACCACTACAACGCGAGTCATGTGGGGAAGACGTTGTCGTTCGAAGCACGCCTGGACGGGGATTCGATCTGGCATCATAGCGGCCAGATCGGCGAAAATTATCACATCTACGAGGTGTGGCGGCGAGTCGGGCAGTAATGAATTTGCTGGCGCGTGTCCTCAACTGCGGCCGTCAATCAAACGATCGACCGCCTGAGTAACCTCCCCATCACCACAAGGTCGGCCCATACCCACGGCACTATTTCTCAGTGGCGCCATCCCCGGAGCCTGCGACCCGCGTGAAGTCATCAGACCAGGGCTCTTCTACGCTCGCAGTTTGCGGCCTCCTGTTAACGCGCAGCTCAAAGATGTCCGGCCGCGCATAATGACCCGCCACGTCGAGCTGGTATCGCGGGCCTGTGAATTGCGAACGATCCACTTCCGCATAGATGATTCCCTCACGCTCCAGTAGGGGTTCAGCCACGTATTTCCCGTCCGGATCAACGATGGCCGAGCCTCCTGGATTGATCCAATCCGAAGCCGGAAGAAACTCTGAAAGTCTATTTGCCAGCTCGCCGATCTGGTCCCTCTTGATCGCTGAGCAGCAACCGATCACAAATACCCGGCCTTCTTTCGCGATATGCCTGATGGTTGATAGCCAGGGTTCGCCGCGATCCCACGTCGGTGCCGCGAGTATTTGCACGCCATCCGCGTAGAGCGTGTAGCGGACGAGGGGCATGTAATTTTCCCAACAGATCAGTCCCGCCACTCGTCCGACATCCACGAAATCGTAACCCTGCAGGCTGCTACCATCACCTCTGCCATGCACCATCCGCTCACCCACAGTGGGAACCAGCTTTCGGTGCTTCCCCGCGATGATTCCCTTTGACGTGATGAAGAGCAATGAATTGAACAGCGTAGTTCTGCTCGCCTCACTACTCCGTTCGTTCACTCCCAAAACCACGTTGATCCTTGCATCCCTGGCCGCATCGCAGATCCTCCGCACGGCATCGCCCTCGATGTCAACCGAACCCTCCGCGAGACTGCTGTATAGCTCACGCAACACATCTGTCCTCCCGGCCGGCACATACCATACCCAAAATGGATAACTGGGAAGGAACGCCTCTGGGAAAACGATCAGGTCCGCACCGTTTTTGGCGGCTTCCTCAATTGCAGAACACACCTTAACCACGGATGCGTCGAGATCCAGCACCACTGGTGCAATCTGTGCAGCGGCAAGGATTATATCAGACGGCATGGCTTTTCAAAGGATAGGTAGAAGTGCCTGACGCGAATGAAGGTACGCACGCCGGACCGCCTGCCCCTGGTTATCTCGGACTGCGTCACAAAGTGAAGATTGGGCGATCTCGCAGTTTGCGATTAAAAGCCGGCAATAGTCGGCCGATCCCGAGACCAGACAACTCTTGTTACAACAACAAATATTCGTTATATAGCGGACAGAGACAGATGCCCTAGCTTAAAACCCTGATCATAACTGGAGCGCTTGCACTGTGGATCGCCCCAATGGACCTT
>JBFIPX010000072.1:0-14545 GCA_041609895.1 Rhodothermales bacterium | reverse complement strand
CCATCGGAAAAGATCACGTGGGGCAAATTGTCTCCGGACACACCCTCCTTCATTATCGAGTCGGACGCAACGATTGTAGCTCCGCTGGTCTTTGGATACATCCTTGAGACAGCCGAAGCCACCGAGCCAGAATCATCAACAAACGGGAATGCAGGGATTGGCGATGGAGGAAAACGCTAACGCGGCAGCTCCAATGGCGAGTTCTATTTTGGAGGCGGTACCTCCCCGATGGTCTCCGGAGCAAACGGCAGAACTCTACAACGTCGCGGGGTGGAGTGACGGCTACTTCAGAGTCGACGTTGACGGTTCGTGCATTGTCGATCCGACCCGATCTGGTGATCGCGGTATTTCCATTCGCGCGGTAGCCGACGAGTTGAAGGCGAGGAAGATCCCGTTCCCGGTTTTGATCCGCTTTCAAGATGTCCTGAGTGGCCGGGTCACACAAATCAATGAGGCGTTTCAGCACTCCATCGAGGAGATCGGATACGAGAATCGTTACGTCGGAGTCTATCCGATAAAAGTCAACCAGCTCCACGAGGTTGTCGAGGAGGTCCTCGATGCCGGAAGACCCTATGGAATGGGTCTCGAGTGTGGGTCCAAGACTGAACTGATCGCCGCACTTCCCCACCTTGACTCAGACGACACGCTTCTGATTTGCAACGGATACAAGGATCGCGACATGATTGGTCTCATCGTCGCTATTCAGCAAATCGGAAAACACATCATCCCCGTAGTCGAGAAGGTCGATGAGTTTGAGACCCTGATGCAAGTCGGCGCAGAGCGCGGCGTCCAGCCGTACTTCGGTGTGCGCGTCAGGCTGTCTACTTCCGGCGCAGGTCAGTGGGCTGATTCCGGGGGCGACCTGTCCAAGTTCGGCATATCGATAACCGAACTACTCCACATTCTGGATTGGTTGGCGGCCAACGGTCAGAACGACCTACTGACACTGCTGCATTTCCACCTGGGTAGTCAGATTTCCGACATACAGGCGCTGCGCCGAGGGACGAAGGAGATTTCGCAGATCTTCGTTCAAATCAGGAAACGAGGCATTCCTGTCCGATATGTCGACGTGGGGGGCGGCCTGGGCGTCAACTACGAAGGTGACCTCGCTGGTGGCGAGAACTCCATCAACTACTCACTCGGTGAATACACGAATGCCATCGTTCAGACTATCAAGGAGGTTTGCGACGGCGAAAAGGTCGAGCATCCTGTAATCGTTTCCGAAAGTGGGCGCGCGATTACCGCCCACCATTCCGTACTCGTGTTGGAGGTTCTCGGGAGTTATACTCGCGAAAGCGTTGAGACGGGCGCAATTCCAGACGAGAGTGCCCATCGGCTGGTTCACGAACTTCATCAGACGCTGGAGTGGGTAACTGGCGAGGAGGCTCTTCGACCCGCAGAACTTCTGGAGGCATACCATGATGCGGTGAGCAAGCGCCATGAGGTCGACGCGTTATTTGGCTTCGGTTACTTTCCTCTCGAGCAAAAGGCGCTGTCAGACCAGATTTTCTGGACGGTCTGTCGTGCCATCAACACACGAATTGAGTCTGTCGCAGCGGACTGGCTCCCAGAGGAACTCGCAACCCTGTCCGTTCAACTCGTCGATCAATACTTGTGCAACTTCTCGGTTTTCCAATCAATGCTCGATCACTGGGCCATCGGTCAGCGATTCCCGATCATGCCACTGCAGCGCCTTGGGGAGCGCCCGACCCGTCGATCCGTCCTGATGGATCTGACATGCGATTCGGACGGGAAGGTGGACGGCTACGTAACCAACCACCCTGAAGGAGGCTTTCTGGACCTGCACGAACTGCACAACGGTGAACCCTACTACGTAGGCGTTTTCCTGATGGGTGCTTACCAGGACATTATGGGTGATACTCATAACCTGTTCGGACGTGTCGCAGAGGCACATGTATATGCAGACGATTCCGAACACGGAGGCTACTACATCGAGAAGGTGATTGGCTCGACAAGCATTCAGGATATGCTCGCCCTCGTTCAGTACTTCCCCAGCCACCTTGAGAAGAGGATGGAACTCCTGGTGAAGTCGAAGGTGGAGGCAGGTGCGCTGAAACCTGCAGCCGGCTCGCGTCTCCTCGAAGAGTACCGGGAATGCCTCACCGATTCCACGTACCTGCAGCGCTAGAGGATGAGTGACACACCTGATATGCTTCGCGTCGGTGTCGTTCAGATGCGCTGTTCGGACGACAGGGAGCAGAATACCATGCACGCGGAAGTACTGGTCCGCGAAGCGGCCGAACGTGGGGCGGACATCGTCTGTCTACCGGAACTGTTCCAGACACGTTACTTCTGTCAGACCGAGAACGCGGCAAACTTCCGGTTCGCGGAACCCGTGCCCGGCCCGACGACAGACCGCTTTTCGGCACTGGCAAGCTCGTACGGTATCAGCATCTATGTCAGCCTCTTCGAAAAAAGGACAACCGGACTCTACCACAACACGACGGCCTTCATCTCACCGAAGCGTGGGTATGTCGGGAAGTACCGGAAGATGCATATCCCGGATGATCCTGGATTCTACGAGAAGTTCTACTTCGCGCCGGGCGATCTTGGATTCGCGGCGTTCGCGGAAGACGGTCACAAGTCGGGGATTCTGATTTGCTGGGACCAGTGGTATCCCGAAGCTGCCCGAGCGACTGCGCTCAGGGGCGCCGACGTGATCTTCTATCCGACCGCGATCGGATGGCATCCCGATGAAAAGGCAGACCTCGGCGAACAGCAGCACGACGCCTGGGAGACGGCGCAGCGCGCCCATGCCATCGCAAACGGCATCTTCGTCGTTGCCGTCAATCGGGTCGGGTTCGAGCCCGCCCCCGAGGGCGAAACGATGTCCGGCGGCATCGAGTTTTGGGGACAGAGCTTTGTCGCGGCACCGGACGGAACGGTGGTATATCGGGCCCCCGCTGACGAAGAGACAGTGGAAGTCGTAGAACTTGACTTGAGCCGGATCGAATTTCAGCGTCACGGCTGGCCCTTTCTTCGTGACAGACGTGTCGACGCGTATTCCGACCTTACCCGCCGCTATGTCGACGATTAACGTTTCGGCTGACTACGAATCGACCGCGAATCCGACGGCTCGGGACTTCGTCATGCCGGCTGAATGGGAGCCGCACGCAGCGACGTGGCTATCGTGGCCGCACAATCGAGATACCTGGCCAGGCGCGTATGAGCGGGTCGAGCCGTCGTATCGTGTCATTGTAGAACACCTCGCAGCCTCGGAGCCCGTCCTTCTAAATGTGCTCAATGAGGACCACGAAGAGCATGTCCGCAATCAGCTTGGTAATTGCCAATCGAATATTCGGTACGCACGGATTCCAACGAACGACGCCTGGGCGAGAGATCACGGCGCCACCTTCATCCAGAGTCGTCCGAATGGGCGGGCAGCCAAGACGGCCGCCGTCAGCTGGCAATACAATGCCTGGGGTGGCAAGTACCCTCCCTTCGATCTGGATGAACTGGTTGCACAGCGCATGGCCGCATTCCTTGATGTGCCGCTCATTCCGTCCACGCTCTTTCTCGAAGGCGGCGCGATTGAAGTCAATGGCGCCGGGCTGCTTCTTACTACGGAGTCGTGCGCACTCAACGCAAATCGCAATCCCTCTCTAGACAGGCGATCTGTCGAGAAGGAACTGATGCGGTGCACTGGAGCGCATACCGTCTTGTGGCTTCCCGGTGGCGACATCGCCGGCGACGATACCGACGGGCACATCGACAACATCGCCCGGTTTGCGGCCGCGGACACTGTCGTGATCCCAGTGGAACATGACCGGAACGACGAAAACTACCGGACGCTGGCTGAAAACAGAAGTGCCCTCCAGCACGCTTGCTCCCGATTGGGAATCAGAATAATCGACTTACCGACGCCGGATCCGGTATTCTATGATGGCCACCGCTTGCCTGCCAGTTATGCCAATTTCTACATCGGTAATCGTGTGGTGCTTGTCCCGACGTACCGATGCGTGTCCGACGGCAACGCTATTGATATACTACGGCCGTTGTTTCCCGGACGGGAGGTCGTGGGCGTTGACTGTGTCGATCTAATCTGGGGCCTTGGGGCCATCCACTGTTTGACGCAGCAGGTGCCTGCGTAACCGAGGGTGCCGACCCCTCGAAGTCCGCGCTCATACCCCCCGATATCCGACTACACCAGCCTCCAATCCCACTCGGACAGCGACTCGAGGTGGCGATAGGCGGTTAGGTCATGTTGTATAGGAGTCACCGACACATAACCGCGTTCGACAGCCGATATGTCCGTGTTGAGTCCCTCGTCGAGGTTCACGAAGGTGCCCGACAGCCAGTAGTACCTTTCATTGAAGGGGTCGACACGTTCGACGAATGACTCTTCCCACATCGAGCGGGCCTGACGCGTGATTTCGATTCCCGACATCTCGTCCAGGGTCAGCGCAGGTATGTTGACGTTGAGGAGAATTCCGTCCGGGAGCCCCGATACCAGCACGCGTTCGGATATCAGCCTGGCGACTCTCCCTGCAGCCTCGAAGTCACGCGAATCCCAGCTGCAAAGAGAAAAGGCCACAGCGTCTACGCCGAGAATGGAGGCTTCTGTGGCTGCACTCACAGTTCCGGAATAGATGACGTTGACAGCCGTATTGGGTCCTTGATTGATCCCGCTGACGACCAGGTCGGGCTTGCGTGGCAAAAGCTTGTCGACAGCAATCTTGACGCAGTCAGCGGGCGTGCCGGTTACTGCAAACGCCGCCTCATGCGGCATTCGATCCGGCAACTGCCAGGCTCTCGCTCTAACCGGTGAGCGGATCGTGATCGCGTGCCCGACAGCGCTCTGCTCATCGATCGGCGCCACGACAAACACGTCGCCGAGATCCCCGAGAGCACTGACGAGGGCCAGGATCCCGGGGGCATCTATGCCATCGTCGTTGCTGACCAGAATGAGCGGCTTCCGGGAATCATCTAGACTCTTCGCCTGCTCCATGGTCGCACACCGGTAGCCTCAGTAGCTCTCGTCGATCGATGGAAACGATCGATCTCTCACGTCTTGAATGTAGCTATCGACAGCGCGCTCAATTTCGTCGGCCAGGTGCCCGTAGCGCCGTACGAATCTCGGATTGAAGTCCGTGGTCAACCCCAAGAGATCATGGGTGACCAAGACCTGCCCATCGCAGCCGGGACCGGCGCCTATACCAATCGTCGGAATGTTGACCGACGACGTGACCTGGCTTGCAAGCTCGAGGGGTATCTTCTCAAGGACAACTGCAAAGCAGCCGGCATGCTCGAGCAACTGGGCATCACGACGAAGCGTCTCCGCCTCCTCCTCTTCTCGGGCACGCACCTTGTAAGTGCCGAAGCGATAGATGCTTTGCGGTGTCAAGCCGAGGTGTCCCATCACCGGAATGCCGGCCGTGATGATCCGCTCGACCGTTGGTATCACAGCTTCGCCTCCCTCGAGCTTCACCGCATGCGCACCGGACTCCTTCATGATCCGGATGGCTGATGCCAGCGCTTCTTTCGAGTTGCCCTGATAGGATCCAAAGGGAAGGTCGACCACGACCAGCGCGCGAGACACACCCCTGACTACTGAGCTCGCATGATAGATCATCTGGTCGAGGGTAATGGGAAGTGTGGTCTCGTGACCCGCAATTACATTGGACGCCGAGTCACCTACAAGAATGACGTCGATCCCTGCCGAGTCCAATATCCTTGCCGACGTATAGTCATATGCCGTGAGCATGGCGACCGGGGTCTTCGCCACCTTCATCTCTTGTAACGTCTGTGTGGTGATGCGCTTGGCGGCTTCGATTTTCGAAGCGGACGTTTTCGTGCTCATGGTCACGCTGTCGTTTTTCCGAGACCTGTTTGATGCCAGGCATCACATACCTGGTAGGCCGTGGCGCTCAATATACGGCGCTAGCCGGTTCGGCAAATTTCCCTTAAACAGCAGAGGCGCCGAAGAGGCGCCTCTGAAAAACTTGACCCTGCCGCTAACGGCTACTGTGCCGGCGCTTGCGCTGCGGCATCGGAATCAGAGACTTTTATGCCCAGTCTTTTGGCCACGTCGATTGTGATATCAACAACGCGGTCACTCACGTACAGGAGGCCCGGCGACTTCAAAACGATATCCAGACCCTTCTCCTCGGCGACGGTATTAACCGCGGTACCGACCCTTTCGATCAGCGGGTTCATGAGATCCGCCTCAAATTGGGCAAGCTCCTGTTCTTTGGTCGCGCCCTGCTTTTGCAGATTTGCATATCGCTGCTGAAGCTCCTGCTGGCGCTCCTCGAGCTTTTCAGGGGAAAGGATCGGAGCCTGCTTCTCGAACTTCTCCATATCCGCTTGCAGTTCGGTACCGAGGGCTTCCAACTCTTGCTGCGAGCTTCGAGCTTGGCGCTGGACTTTCTCCGCATTCGTTTTGTATTCCGGCATATTCACCAACACCAGCTCCGCGTCCGCATACCCAATCTTCAGATCTTGCGCGACTGAATCTGGAGCGAGCCCAAGCAGCATCACCATAGCCGCAATCACACCGGTAGCTGCGGCCAGAAGTTGTTTCAAGACGGTCATCTCGTTTTCCAATTTGTGAAGTTCAATTTACGCGTTGGCCTCGCCACCCTACCGGCCGCGCTGCGCTCCCTCGATGTCGATACCGAGCTCCTCGAGCACTTTCTCACTCAGGTCATGCTGCTCTCTCGCGAAAAGGAAGAGGAAGTCGCCAGCCTTGTCGAAGACGTAGTCGTAACCTTCCGACGTTGCCACCTCCTCGACGGCAGCGAGAACACGTTCCTGCAGGGGCCGGACTAGCTTGTCCTGCTCCGTGAACAACTCACCCTCAGGTCCAAAGTATTGCATACGCAGCCGTTCTACGTCTTCTTCCGCGCGCACAATTTCTTCACGCTTGTTCTTCCGCTCCTCGCTGGTGTAGAGAAGCTCTCGTGCCTGATACTCACGAAACATCTCCTCCACCTCCCGCTGCCGAGTTTCGATTTCCGTTTCCCACTCAGCGGCCATGCGGTCTATCTGTTGCTGCACTGTCGCATACTCCGGAACTCGGTTTAGAACCTCTTCTGAATCGATAAACGCGATTCGCTGCTGCGCCTGTGCTTGCCCTGCCACCGCGACCAAAAAAACCGCGAGGCAAAGAATCTTGATTGCTTTCATTCCTGACTCCAGTCTCTTTCCATGTTAGTCAGCCGAGTGTCCAATTCCGTGGAGTCGATGTCCTCGAATCGAGCGTGACACCGCGACCGGTTAGTTGAAGCCTTGTCCCAACGTGAACTGGAACGACCAGCCTCGAACGCCGTCCTGACCGGATCTGAGCGGCTCGAACTCGTCGAAATTGTACCCGTATGTCAATTCAACCATGCCTAGAATCGGCAGGAAGAGGCGTACTCCCATACCGGCCGACCTGAACAGGTTCGATGGATTGTAAGTGCCAAAACCGTTCCATGTGTTGGCAGCATCCATGAATAGATAGGGCGCCGCAGAAAGTTGAGGCGTCTGTACGGCCAGCCATCTAAGCTCCGACGTGTACTTGTTCAATATGCGCCCGCCAACGGGGTCACCGTTTCTCCTCGGGCCGATGGTCGAGACCGGATATCCGCGCATGTAGATGACGTCCTTGCCGAAAAAGGATCCGCTGAAGCCGGACGTTTCGAATGGCGAGCCACCCACGACGAAACGCTCAAACTCGACCTCCTCACCTGTAAGCGATCCGATATAGCCATAGTCAGTCGATAGTCCGAGGGTAAGCTTATCCGACAGCGGCACGTTCCATGAAGTCTGAAACCTCCACTTGTGATACTGGATAAGGCCTCCAATCGGTGGGGCAAGCTCCCCCGACAGCAACATCCTTGATCCAGCCGTCGGGAAAATCGGGTGGTTCGTTGAGTTTCGAATCAGAGCCTGACGGATCGTAATCTCGTTGCTGACTCCCTGAGCCAACGTGCTGATCCAGTTGTCGTTGTCGAAGTACTGATACCCAAGTGTCGTCGAGATACTGAACTTGTCGTCCGGCCACCGCAACCGCTGCTCGTAGAATGTCCGGACAGACATGGTCCTGAGTCGCTGGTCGACCGACCTCGACCCCGTGATGGGATTCCGTCCAATCTTCGAGTACGATAGGGCGAATCCCAGCTGCCGCGGGCGCCCGCGGAACCACGGCTCCGTAAACGACAAGGAATACTGTTGAAAGAAACTGCCGTTGGTCTGAACACCGACGGAAAGCTTCTGCCCGTCTCCTGATGGCAACGGACGCCACGCCTCTCCGTTGAAAATGTTCTGCGCTGAGAAGTTGTTGAACGTAAAACGCAGCTGAAGGACCAGACCGAACCGCCCCCACGTGCCGGATAGCTCAAGCTGATCGCTCCCCGTCTCTTCCAACGAGTAGTTCAGATCGACCTCTTTTTTCGCATCGTTGATATCCACGCCTGGACCGGGGGCGAGCGACTCCTGGGTGAAATAGCCGAGCTGCAGCAGCCGGCGCACGGACTCCTGGATTGCGTCCCGGCTGAACCGCTGGCCAGGAATGGTCAGGAGCTCTCTGCGAACGACATGCTCTTTCGTCTTCGTATTGCCGTCGATTCCGATGTCGCCAAAGTGATAGACATCTCCCTCTGAAACATCGATGATGATGTCCAGCGAGTCGTCCCCTATCGCCCTAATGGAAGGGTTTGCCCGAAATCGCATGTAACCCTGGTTCATGTAGAGGCTGGACACATCCGTGCTCCGGCTATTGCCGAACAGGTTGGACTCCAGCCGCTTGCCGTTAAAGCGAGATCCTTCCGCCAGACCGAGAGCCTCCTCCAGCCGATCTTCCGAGAAGATCGTATTCCCCTCCCACACGATGTCCCGGACGTGATATAGATTCCCTTCATCGACGGTCACAGCGACGACGATTTCGGGATTGCTGTCCTTATTGCGTATGTACACTGAGTCTGCAACGACCCGCGCATCAAAGAATCCCTTCTCGTTGTAATGGTCGACGATGCGCTGCAGATCCTCCCGGAACTTGTCCTGTTCGAACTTCTCGTTGCGCCAGAATCTCCACCAGCTCTTCGGCTTCGTTTTCATCTGGCCGCGAACGTCGCCGTCGTCCAGCTTCTCGTTACCCTGAATGACGATATCTCCGACCTTCACCTTCGGCCCCTTGTCCACGACGAACGTAACGTCTACGGTGTTGTCCTCGTTCTCAGTAGTAACGACCGTAGTCTCTGCCAGGGGGTGGGCTTTCTCGACGTAGAACTCCTTGATGACAAGCTTCGCGTTCTCGAGTGCCTCTGGTCGCACCGGACTCCGACGGATCAGCGGAATCTTCTTTCGAAGATCTTTGACATCGCCGCCCTTGATCCCTTCGAACGAGTACTCACGAAGCTTGGGCTCCTCGCGCACCCGGATGGTCAGGAATATTCCCTCGCCCACTCTGCGATCTTCGATTATTTCCACGTCGGAAAACATACCCAACCGATAGATCGATCGGATTGCATCACTGATCGCCGGGTCACCAGGGATCGTCAGTACTTGCCCTTCGGATAGGCCACTTGTCTGCCTCACGAAGCTACGGGTGTAATCGGTTTCGGCACCCTCAACACTGATTCCCAGCACGCTCAGTTGTGCAGGCTCTGAAAAGGGGTCATAGCCTGCACTGACGAGAGGCCCAGCGCTCTGGCTCTGTGCGGCGGCCTCGAGACCGGTCAGCAATAAGGCGGCTAGGCCGACGGCGACACATCTGGTCAACAACACTGCGGACGGACCGGTTGGGAAACGGTTACTGGAGACAAACAGGGCACCCTTAACGGATGGACGGGATATGCGGTTTCTGTTTCGTGCGGGCAAATCTCGATTCCCACACAACCTTCAAGTAACTCCCTTTCCCCCGATTTATTGCCAGTGACACTAAGTTTCCTCTACACGAAGGACGCGTCCGAAACGACGTTCGCGTTCCTGGAAACTTCGTATCGCCGAATACAGGTTGTTGCGGCGAAAATCCGGCCAAAAAACCTCCGTCACGTACATCTCGGAATACGCCAACTGCCATAAGAGAAAATTTGAGATGCGAAGTTCGCCTCCCGTACGTACCAGCAGGTCCGGATCCGGCATGTTGGCGGTACACAATGCGTTCGAAAACTCCCCCTCACCGATGTCTCCGGCACGCAACTTCCCCTCCGCCACCTTTTCTGCCAAGGCTTTGACGGCTGCGAGTATCTCCCATCGTCCGCTGTAGGAAATTGCCAGCGTCAACACGAGGCCATTGTTGTCAGCGGTCATCTCGATGGCATCATTGAGTTCCCGACGAGCTCCCGGCGGAAGCGCGTCTAGATCGCCGATCGCCCGGAGGCTGACCCCGTTTTCGTTCAGCTCCGCGACTTCCTTCCTGGTCGTCATTACGAGCAGGTGCATGAGCGCGTCAACCTCGTCGCGTGGACGCTGCCAATTCTCAGTGCTAAAGGTATAGAGAGTCAGGTATTTGACGCCAAGCTGACCGGACGCCCGCACGGTGTCGCGAACCGACTCAACACCCGCCCGGTGGCCAAAAACACGAGGCTTACCCCGCTCTTCGGCCCAACGCCCGTTCCCATCCATGATCACGGCTATGTGGGCCGGTATGGGACCAGCCTCGATGAGCGCGAGTTGTTCAGCTCGGTCCCGGGAATCAGGTTTGTTCTTTGAGGATTGCCGAGCCATTGTCAGAGGGAAAAGGCGTCTGGAGCCGCGTTACTGAAAATCGTGGAGCGATCGGAAGGTAGCCCCTCGAGGCGATGGGCGGGCACGCACTCGGCAATTTAACGAGTTCTTCCGTCCCTACAGGCGCAAAATGTCGTTGTAAATCAGGAACGCCATAAAAGCCAGAAGGACAATCATACCGATCTGCTGTGTAATCATCCGGAGCCTCACGGAAGGCTCGCGGCGCGTGACACCCTCGTAGATGAGGAACACCAGGTGTCCACCATCGAGGGCCGGTATCGGCAGTATGTTCACGATTGCCAAGGTGATGGAGAGCAGGGCGACGATGCGCCAGAAGTACCCACCTTCCGCAGCGCGCTTGGTCTCCCGTGCGATCGCTACAGGACCACCCATGGTCTCGCGAAAATTGTCGCGGCCAGTGACGACCCGAGACAGACTTGTCACGATGGCCTTCGTCGTGATCCAAGTTTCCGCCGTACCTGCTGTCACGGCTTCGGACAACGAGTAGCTCTTTACTTTGCTGCCGAGCGCTCGCTGCAGTTGCTCCGAAGACGGACCACGAATCCCAAGCCCAAAGTACTCTTCACCCTCGAAAGACACCTGCCTGCCCACCACAGTGCCCTCGAGCACGACGGAGCCTCCATCGTTGCCGACCAAGGTCACGCCCGACGCGATCCCGGCGCTGTCGTGGAGCGAATCGGGCCGTTCCCATCTCACTACAAGCTCCTTGCCTTCCGACTCCCGGATGAGTTCCGTTAGTTCGTTCCAGAAACGAACCTGCCGAGAGTCGACTGAAAGTATTCGATCGTTGGTGATGAGCCCGAGAGAGGCTGCCGGGGAGTCCTCCGCGACACCGCCAACAATGCTTGGACTATATGAAATGCCAAAGTTGCCCTGCGACCGATTCAACTGGGTCATCAAGTCTTCGGGACCCTCGACGGTAACCAATTCGCCGTCACGTTCGACCGTAATCGTCAAGCGGTCAGCAATCAGTGCGTCTATGCCAAGAAAGTCGTCCGCACGCTCCATCGGCTCGCCGTTCAAGGCCACGATCCGGTCGCCGGTGCGCAAGCCGAGATCATGGAGAAAGGTGCCCTCCTCGATGTAGACCGCTTCTACGTTCTCCGCAGGGATGTACGTCTCTCCGCCCGAGTACTTCAGCGTGATGAATATCAGTGCGGCCAGAAGGACATTAAATATCACGCCGGCCGTGATGACGATTATTCGCTGCCATACCGGCTTCGACCGAAACTCCCACGGCTCCGGCTCGCTGGCGACAAAATCAGTGTCCATGCTCTCATCGACCATGCCGGAGATTTTGACGTAGCCACCAAGCGGCGTAAGCCCGAGCACATATTCCGTCTCGCCCGCCTTTTTGCGCAGAATATTCGGCGGAAAACCAACCGAAAAACGGTCGACCCTCATCCCAAATAGTTTCGCGAAAAGAAAGTGGCCCATCTCGTGCACAAACACGAGAATCATAATGGCCAACAGAACCCAGCCTATGTACGAGAGGATTTCCAGAGCGATTACCTGCTAAGGGTGATTCGGATGCAAACGCCTTCGGGAGCGGCGCTCGCCGGTTCAATGAACCGCTGAGCGATTGAGTTCCTGTACGACTCTACGCGCATTACGGTCTACCTCGATCAGAGATTCGAGATTCATCGCGTCTCCCTGCGAACATCGTTCGAGGCACCGCTCAATCAGTATTGGAATATCGGTGAAGAGTATCTCTTCCTTTAAGAAGAGGTCGACGGCCGCCTCGTTTGCTGCGTTTAGCGTCGCGGGTGCGGTTCCTCCCGTTACGAGCGCGTCGTACGCAAGTCGCAGACACGGGAAGCGCTCGTAGTCCGGAGGGTAAAAATCTAGTGATCCGATTTCCGTCCAGTCGGGCCGATCATGCGGCGCCTCCCACCTTTCCGGATAGGTTAAGGCGTACTGGATGGGCACCTTCATGTCGGGTATTCCCAGCTGTGCCTTCACCGATCCATCCCTAAAAGCCACCATGGAATGAACGATCGACTGCGGATGAACCAGAACGCTTATGCGATCGACCGTCAGGTCAAACAGCCACCGGGCCTCTATTACCTCGAGGCCCTTGTTCATCATGGTCGCCGAATCGATCGTGATCTTTGCGCCCATCGACCAGTTTGGGTGTGCGAGCGCCTCCTCCCGCGTGACCATTCGAAAACTCGACACGTCACGATCACGAAGAGGACCACCAGAGGCTGTGAGAACAAGTTCCTCAACGGATGCCATGTCTTCACCGACCAGACACTGGAATATCGCAGAGTGCTCACTATCCACCGGAATGATCACTCCGCCGCCCTCCTTTGTGAGTGCCGAGACAACTGCACCACCGGCGACCAGCGTCTCCTTGTTTGCCAAGGCTACTGTCTTGCCGAGACGCACCGCTTCCAAAACCGGCGGCAGCCCGGCAAAGCCGACCACGGCCGCCATCACTATGTCGACGTCCTCCTGCGAGACACCTTCCAGCAGCGCATCGTCTCCCGCCAGAACGTCGACGCCACTCCCCTCAAGGAGCCGCGACAGCTCCACGTACCGCGATTCATCCGAGACCGCAACCCTTTCGGGGCGAAACTCAAGGGCCTGCTGCGCAAGGAGTTCTACATTGTTGCGGGCCGTTAGCGATACGACTCGAAACCGGGCCGGAAACAGGCGTACGATATCGAGGGTCTGACAACCAATTGAACCCGTCGATCCGAGAATAGACAGATTGCGCGTTGCGCCGGAGAATGAGGATTCGATAATGTCCGTGACCATTCAGAGGTGGCGCCGCTTCTACTGCCGAGCGCCTGGACGGAAGATAATGCGTGAAACTTACGATCAGCCGATACAATATTAAACCTGACTCGGCGTTCCCGCTCATGATCCAGTTGCCTCGCATGCGAACATTCATCCCAGGGCTTGCACTGTTGGCGCTTCCCGCGCTGGCGGGCATCAGGGCTGAGGCACAGATAGTCGATAGCACGCTCGTCGGCCGCTTTCAGCTGGCAGAGTCATACATCCGGGCAGGCCAGTACGACCGCGCCATCGGCCTCCTCGAGGATCTGTACAGCCGCGAGCCGACAACCTTCGTGTTCTTCAACCGGCTCGTCTCGGCATACGAACTCGTCAAACAATATGACGACGCCATCCGTCTGGTTGATGACCAGATTAAGCGCGAGCCGCTGCCCGTGGTGAGATGGGCAGAACGTGGCCGCCTACTACACCTCAGTGGACGGGAGCAAGAAGCGCGGCAGAGTTTTGAAACGGCGTTGGCGATCGCGCCCGATTCTCCTGCCTCATACCGGTCGGTCTACAACGTACTGGTACAACTGCGCCTTTTCGACGAAGCGATATCGACACTCGAGTCGGGACGCAAGGCCGTGGGTGACCCGAACCTTTTTCGAGCTGAACTCGGGTATCTGTATGGCTTGACAGGCCAGCATGGCGAGGCTATGAAGGAGTTTGTCGCGCTGCTGGCTGCCGACCAGCGCCAGATAGGAGTTGTTCGAAGCAGACTCACCCGCACCGGGCTTTCCGCTGTCGTCCTCGACGAGAGCATACCTGTCGTGGAACGCGCAGTTCGAGACAACCCGCTCAACCGCACATTTCGGGAACTGCTCGCATGGCTCTACGAGGAGTCCAACATGTACGATCGCGCTCTGGAAGTTAACCGGGCGATCGATCGACTCGAGTCGGAAGAGGGTCGCGTCTTGTTTTCGTTCGCGGCCCGCGCGTCGAGCGCCGCCGCTTTTGAGGCCGCTCAGCGAGCATACCGGATTATACTGGATCGCTATCCGACATCCATCATCGCCCCGGAGGCAGCACGTGGCGTCGGGCAGATGGAACTCAGGTGGGCTCGGTCGCT
>JBFIPX010000071.1:0-14577 GCA_041609895.1 Rhodothermales bacterium | reverse complement strand
GGGAACGTCCGAGGTGCAGGCTGAGGTTATCAGCGCTACGAGGGACAGTAAGACAATGTATTTTACTTTATTCATGAGAATCCACACCTCCAATTAGCTCCATTCGTTCGGAGAGACCGTAGCGCAGCGCCGACTATTGATCTGTGAGGATTAGGCGGGACCTGGTACGGGATAAAGGCGGTGCCATGTGAGGTGGATAAACTGCCCTACGGTCCGTCGTTTTCGCTCCGCCAGGCCCTTCAGATCCGGTTCCGTCCACTCCTGCTCGGCTCGTCAACTCAATGGCCCGAACTTGTTGAAGGCCGTTGACGACGTCCAGAGCTGTGGATGAATGGACCGCGAGGGCAGATAGGCGACCGACTTACCCCGCCTCGGCCTCTAATGGCCACCAATCCGAGAATCGATTCCGTGTGACGTGTCAAACTACCTTGTTCTGCTCGAGCACGATGACAACGTTGCCCCGCTTATGCCCCTTGTCGACGTAGGTGTGGGCGTCAACCATCTGCTCGAACGGATAGCTCCGATCAATGAGCGGTGTAAACTGTCCTGTCTCAGCCAGCCCGACAAGGACTTGCAAATCCTCTGAGTTGGCCGGGGCCGGACCGGCTATTACCCTCTTGGTGCTTGTCATCGACACCCAGGGTATCTGCAGCACGTCCGACAGTGTTCCGAGGACCAAAAGAAGGCGTCCCCCTTCCTTGAGCAGGTTCTTGCTTCGAGAGAACGGAAGCGTCCCCACCGTATCGACAATTATCTCATAGGTCGATCCGTGCGCGGCTACATCCTGCCTCGTGTAGTCGATCACCTCGTCGGCGCCGAGAGATTTGACCAGCTCAAGATTTGCAGTGCTACACACGCCGGTCACCGTCGCACCGAAGTGTTTGGCAAGCTGCACCGCCGCACTACCCACAGCGCCGGATGCACCATTGACAAGGACGTTGTCTTTGCTGCGGACGTTGCCGCGCCTAAGAAACTGCAGTGCCGTTGTTCCGCCGAACGAGAGGGCGGCCGCCTCCTCAAACGACAGGTTGGCCGGCTTTGGCGCGATCGCAGCATCCTGCGCCATGGATATGTACTCGGCGTGACATCCCAAAGACTCGCTGTATGCAACCACATCATCCCCAGGGTGGAATCTTGTTACTTCTTTTCCCACCGACTCTACTCGTCCGGCAACTTCACTTCCCAGGATCGGCTGCCTTGGTCTGGAGATTCCAAACATCAATCTCGAGAGGAGCCTAAAGCCCCTGGGAATCTCGAGGCTTCTAACCCTCCAATCACCGGAAGTCACGGTCGTGGCATACACCTTGATGAGAACCTCGTTGGCGCCATGAACAGGCTTTGCGACGTTCCTGAGTTGGAGCACCGCGGGCGGTCCGTATGCGGTGGCGACGAAGGCTCGCATGGTCTCTTTGACACCTAAACCGGTGTCAGTTTGTGGGATGCTACTGATTCAATAGACACCGCGCGCAGGCTCGCGGATCACTTTCTGCGCTAAGCGCACCTTTTCAGGAACGCGACTCGGAGAAGAGCGCCCGGAGCACATTGCGTGGTGACACGGATCTCCTGTGGGGTACTGGATGCCTGCTTTCTTCCCTCTCACGCTTGCCGTCACCGACAAACCTGCAAACGAGAACAGGCCGGGCCGATGACGGCAATGGATTCACTGCGTGCCGCGACGGACTAGGCCGCTGAACTCGCCCCCGCCTTCGCCATTGCGTCTTTCCGAATCAGAGCGTACCCGACACCGTTGAAATTCCAGTTCGCCAGGCCATTGTAGATCTCGTTCGCCCGCTCTTTCTGCCCTGCACCCTCGAGAGCCTGTGCTAGCTGATAGCGGATATAGATATTATTCAGGTGATTTCCCTGGCTCAGTTCGTCTACCGCTTTTTGATAGTTCTTTCGCTCAAGAGCGATCATGCCGCGGATCTCATGAACCGCCTCCATCTTTCTCGGATTGGCGTCCGGCTCCCTGAGTTTTGCAACCTCGGCCGCCTTGCTTTCCGCTTTCCTGAACTCCTTCTTTTCAACGGCTAACATGGCTTCGTTATAGGCGATCGCTGCCTCCTGTTGCCGCTTGTACGGCTCCGTTCCGACCTGCTCGCCCTGCCGCCGCATCAACTCCGCCCACTGCTTGAGAAGCGTCTCCGCTCTCTTGGCCTTGCCGGTATGCAGGGCGATATTGTACGCCGAGCCGAGGGCGAATAATTTGAGTCCCGTCGGTTCTGGAATATTCGACTGGTCTATTTGGCTCGCGACTGCGACCAGTTCATCGATTGCTGCATCCGGTTTACCTTCGTGGACACTAACAAGCGCCTTGAAAACGGAAAAACTAGGGCCCTGATTGGCTCGAGCCATGCTGATCGATTTGTCGTAGTCGGCACGGGCAGCGGCGTAGTCACCCAAAAAAGAATTGACATGAGCACGCTGTTGGTAAGGTGATCCGTCCGGGCCGGAGTACTTGGCCGCTTCTGTGTACGCGTCACGTGCGGCCTCGAGGTTACCCTGTCGGCGCAGTACGTCGCCGAGGATGTCATGCGGAGCCGCCTCCTCGGGTGCTGCAGCCACTGCGGCCCGCGCGTGTGCCAGAGCCTCGTCGAGATTCATCGGTTCTCCGAAGAGGTAGTTATTCGCAGCCTGCATGTGTGCGGCTGCCCAGTTTGGCGCAAGGTCCATCGCCTTCGCGATCGATTCGCGGGACTCGGCATGTTGCTTCATTCCGAACTGCAAGCCCGCCAGCAGCGCCCAGGCTCGCGGACTGTCCGGCACCTCTGCGGTCAAGGCCTTCGCGGCTGCCATCTGGCCTTCCCGATCATTGTCGAAGCCTTTTCTGACGACTTCAATTCTCAACTGTTCGGCCTTGGAGGCATTGGCCGCGTTCGCCTCCGCTGTTGCAAGGTTTGCCGTAAAACCGGCGACTGAATTCGAGGTGTTTGCAACCGCCAAATACCCGACCGCGAAATTCGGATCAGCTTCAACTGCTTTCTCAAAATGCTCCAGCGCGTCCAAGCCACGTCCCATGTCCGCAGCATACCAACCCATGAGATAGTGGTCTCGCGCTTCGTCCGACGTGGTCGTCACCGGCATCTTCATCACGGCCATGCTCTTCGTGACTTCCGTTTCCGGCGGCTCCGGTTGTGCGCACGCAGCGACGAATAGCAGACTTGCTGCCAATAAGATGTAGTTGAACCTGGACATGGATGACCTCTGAACCGATTGTTGTGGCAGGAAAGGCGTCGTCACGTGAATTGCCATGTACGTGATGTGATGCAAGGTGGTCAAATCCTCAACCGAAGTCAAGATTTACGGCCTTTGGGTATCATCGATATGGATATCTTGAAGCGTGCAACGAATATGGTATCTTCTTTCAATGCCATCAACAGAACGTCCAGAAGATCCCGCAGCCACGGGCGCGAACAAACTTACAGTCGGTTGGCGGGAGTGGGTGTCATTGCCTCAGCTCGGCATTCCGGCCATCAAGGCCAAGGTTGACACGGGCGCGCGCACGTCTGCCCTGCACACGTTTGCCATCGATGTCTTTAGGGAGAAAGGCGTCAAACGCGTTAGATTCGGCATACATCCCATCCGGCGACAGCCAGAAATCGAATTGTTCTGCGAGGCAGACGTGACGGACGTCAGAACGATCAGCGACTCCGGCGGGCACAGGGAGAAACGTCACATCATCACGACGGATCTGAAAGTCGGCAACGAGGTCTGGCCAGTTGATATCTCTCTGACGAACCGGGAGACGATGATCTTCCGGATGCTTCTTGGAAGAACCGGGATCTCCGGGCGCCTGATCGTAGATCCTGAGAAGTCGTACGTCACGGGACGGTCCCTCGCGAAATCATACTCATCGGACTGAGGCCGGCAGCATGAACATAGCAGTTCTGAGTAGACGACCAGAGCTCTACTCGACCGAACGACTCGTCGAATCTGCAAAGAGCCGCGGTCACGACGTCCGTGTCATCAACCATCTGCTCTGCTACATGAGCATTGCATCGCATCGACCGGAGATCCACTACAAGGGGGAGGCGGTCGACGATCTCCATGCGATTATTCCCAGGATCGGAGCGTCGGTAACGTTTTACGGCACCGCTGTCGTTCGCCAATTCGAGATGATGGGTGTTTACGCGGTCAACGAATCCGTTGCGATCAGCCGATCGCGCGACAAACTGAGGAGTCTCCAGCTGCTTTCGCGAAAGGGGATTGGCTTACCCGTTACAGGTTTCGCCCACTCGACAAAGGCGACGGATGATCTCATCCAGATGGTCGGTGGCGCACCGCTCATCGTCAAGCTGCTGGAAGGGACGCAGGGTAAGGGCGTCCTTCTAGCCGATACGGAGCAGGCGGCCCAAAGCACCATCGAGGCATTTCGGACCCTGAAAACACGGTTTCTGGTTCAAGAGTTTATCAAGGAGGCCGGCGGAGCGGACATCCGATGCTTCGTGATCGGGGATAAGGTCGTCGCGTCAATGATTCGAAAAGGCAAGGCGGGCGAATTCCGCTCAAACATCCACCGAGGTGGAAGTGCGTCACAGATAAAGATTACGCCGGAAGAGCGCTCGACGGCGACTCGCTCGGCACGCATCATGGGACTCAATGTTGCTGGCGTCGATCTTCTCCGTTCGAATCATGGACCGCTCGTAATGGAGGTCAATTCCTCGCCGGGGCTTGAGGGGATTGAGAAGGCAACGGGAGTTGACGTCGCGGGGAAGATTATCGAGTTCATAGAGAAGAATGCGAAACCGGGTAATACGCGGACGCGGGGCAGCGGGTGATCGCTCCGTCACCTTCGCCCGCGCTTGACAGATGAATCGAAAGAGCCAAGAGCAGGACGACCCGACAAGGCCGCTTCGGATAGCGAACATCGACATCGCTCCCGGAACGCGGCAAACTGTTAACCTCCCGGTACCTCCGCTTTACACCCATGCCGACATGTCCATCCCCGTCCATGTCATCAGGGGACGACGTCCGGGGCCGCGGCTATTCGTTTGTGCTGCCATTCATGGAGACGAAATCAACGGAGTGGAGATCATACGAAGGCTACTCGCGACGCCCAATCTCGAGCGGCTGAGAGGGGCTCTCTTGGCGGTGCCGGTCGTAAACGTATACGGGTTCACGAGCAGGACGCGATACCTGCCCGATCGGCGCGATCTCAATCGGTTTTTTCCCGGGTCACGAAGGGGGTCAATGGCGTCCCGGTTAGCGCACACATTCTTCGAGGAAATCGTAGAGAATTGCACGCACGGTATCGATCTACACACTGGGGCGGTGCATCGGACGAATATTCCACAGGTGCGCGTCTCCTTTGACGACGAGCGAGCCCTGCGACTCGCGCACGCTTTCAGGGTCCCGGTAATAATGAATGCGAATCTGCGAGACGGATCACTGAGGCAGGCGGTTCTCGAGCATAACATTCCCGTGCTTCTTTATGAGGGTGGTGAAGCACTTCGATTTGATGAGCAGACGATACGGGTAGGGGTGCGGGGCATCTTATCCGTCATGCGAAATCTGGGCATGCTCCCCAAAAGACCTCTTCCGCGAACTGCGATATCTCCCATGCTCGCGGACGACAGCCGGTGGGTACGCGCTCCCGAAAGCGGCACGCTGACCTTGCTGGGTGAGCTCGGCGATGAGGTGGAGGAGGGCGATCGCCTCGGAACTCTGGCGAGTCCACTTGGAGAGAATGAAGTTACCATACGCTCGCCCGTATCAGGCGTGGTGATTGGCCGAACGATGCTGCCGCTGGTTTACGAGGGGGAGGCGATCGTAAACATCGCGCACGTCGATGCGACGGAGGACGTGGATGCGAAGCTCGATCAATTCGAACAGAACCTGTCTCTGGATGACGAAGGAAGTCGCTAAAGCGCCTTTCACACATCAATTCACGGATGCAGAAAGGTCCTCTCCAGTCTGATGAGCAGCACGGTACTTGTGACGGGTATTTCTGGCTTCATCGCCAAACATATCGGCTTGCGACTTCTAGAGAATGGCTTTCGGGTACGCGGGAGCGTACGCGATCTATCCGTGTCGGATGACGTGCGAAATACTTTGAAGTCCCACGGCGCGGACGTATCCGGCCTGACCATCCTTCAGGCTGATCTGGAATCCGATGCTGGATGGACCGAAGCGGCTACGGGCTGCGAATACGTTATGCACACGGCATCCCCGTTTCCACTGGTCCAACCTCGAGATCGCTATTCACTCGTGCCGGCTGCCAGGGACGGCGCCCTTCGCATTATGGAGGCTGCGAGACTAGCGGACGTGAAACGCGTCGTTTTCACTTCGTCGCTGGCGGCCATGACGTACCGACCCGGTCAAACGGGACGAACCGAAGTGCACGAGCGCGACTGGACAGACGTTGAATGGCCCGCGCTGTCTGCCTATCAGGTGTCCAAGACACACGCAGAGCAATCTGTCTGGGAATGGACAAAATCTCAGGGATGGCTCGACAGGATTACAGTTGTCAATCCGGGCTTTGTGCTGGGTCCGGCTCTTGATGAGCGGATCGGGACTTCCCTACGCGCCGTGCAACTCATGATGCGGGGGGCGTATCCCGTCGTGCCTCCAGTGCACTACCCGGTTGTCGATGTAAGAGACCTTGCGATGCTGCATCTCAAGGCCATGACAGAGCCCGGTGTGGTAGGACGAAGGCTTATTGGGGCGGGGGAGACTCTGTCGATGAGTGATATGGGGCGAATCCTGCGGGCGGCGTTCCCGGATCGCAAGAAGATTCCCTATCGAGAAGTACCTGCATTTCTCGTCCGATTGATGTCGACCTTCGATCGTTCCCTGAAGTCGGTGATTAGCGACCTCGGCATCGTACCCGTAGCGGATAGCGCGTACGTCACGGAGTTGACAGGCGTCGCGTTTAGGCCTGCCGAGGAGGCTGTGCGGTCCGCTGCTGATTCGTTGGTGAAGTTGGGTCTTGTCGATTAACATCGGGCGCGGCCACTCTTCCGACTGGTGTGGCCGTACGGCCCAGTTGTTAATCCAGACCTCGGGTGCGGGTGACAAGAAGCACGTACTCTCTTCCTGAAACAAAACAAAAGCCCCGCAGGAGCCGTGTCCTGCGGGGCCATTCCCGTGTGTCTTTATGTAAGAGCTGTCAAAAACCCCACTCGCATACGCCGTCGTCGCGTTCCGGGCACGGGACAACCGTTGCCCCTTTGTTCGTCGTACCGGCCGGTGTCGCCAGCACGAGGCCGCCGGCCCGACTGGTAAGTAGGCTGGCTGCCTTCGATGGCGAGAGCTTCGAATCTTCGGCCAACATCCTCGCTACTATACCGGTCACGTGCGCCGCTGCCATCGACGTTCCGCTGAAGGTTTGCAGGCTACCATCGGCTTCCAATGAGAGGATTGCTTCACCGGGCGCGAGCACATCCAGCAATGATCCCGAGTCCGAGAACCAGGAGTGTAGCCCGGCCTGGTCGTACGCGCCCACCGTAATGGCTGAGCTCACGTGCGCCGGCGTCACCGTGGACGCGTCGACACCGTAATTGCCCGATGCTATTACGTAGATCACTCCGGCAGCAATCGAAGTCTCGATCGCCTCGTCGAGGGCTGTGAACGAGGAGGTGCCGATGTCTTCGCCGAGGCTCATGTTGACGACTACCGCCCACTTCGGGTTGGCCAACTTCTCTTCCGTGATCCGTTCGACGGCGGCAAGGACAATCGAGACATCCGTCGTGCCGTCGGCACCTAGCACGCGATAGTCGTGTATCTGTACGCCCGGTGCAACGCCAACTACGTGGTCGCCATCGTCGATGGCTCCGATCGTACCGGCGATGTGCGTTCCGTGTCCGTCCGGGTCTTTCTTGTCTCCTCCATCCTTAACAAAGTCTATACGCTCCACAACATTCACGTCCGAGTGATCGATTCCCGAGTCCACCACGAATACGTGTACCTTTTTCTTGCGACGATCGGAGACCGACCAGGCCTGATCCGCGTCTACTGCTTGAACGCCCCAGGGCAGCACCTCCGTCGAAGCAGCCATCTTGTCATAGGCTTCGGGAGCCAGGAGCTTGAAGTCAGGCTCGTACCAATTCACGTCTGGATCCGAATCCAGTAGCGCGAAAAACTCGTCGAAATTGTGTTCGCCCGTTTCGTCGATCACGGTGATGGCGATTCCATCCATCGCGTCGTCGTATTCGTAGCGCTCAAGGATCTTGTAGCGCTCAAGAATTTTGAATCGCTCGATAACTCGCTGGGCTTCGAGGGTTCCTACGATCAGGCTGATTCCCGATCCGTCCTTTCCGGACCACTTTGCACGGGAAAGAAATTTGTCGTGTCGGAGTTTGGACTCGGTACGAGTCTCCTCAGCCTCCATCGTTTCTTCGGCCGTGAACGACTCGCCGCAACCGGCGAGCAATACGACAATCAGTAAGAAGGAAAAGGCTCGACAAAAGAGATAGCGCGCTGCTTTCATAATAATAATGGCCAGAGTTGTGAATACTCTGGCCCCGCCCGCGCAGATGGGACCGAAATGCTAAATCAATGTGGGCCGCGTCGAGCAGTGTCAGCTCTTCGCGGGTACGCGGGCCGTCTCAAAGAGTCGACCGACCACATTCCTCTATCCGTCTCTATAATGACGGACTAGATTGCTCCTTTCAGGATCAAGATGTTGAAAAGAAGAACATCCGGGCTAACGACCGGGTCGCAGACTGTGCGCCTGAATTGCTTTGGCGCCTAGCACGCATGGAAGATTATCGACCGTAAGCCTGGAATCTTAAATCGAGTCTGGAGCGTCCACGACCATAGAGGTTCCTGGGGGGATGCCGCGCTGCCTTTCTCGCCCTACCGTCACCTACCCGTCTGCACTGAGCGTGTCGGTCCGGGGCGAGAGAGATTGTCGTTTGAGATTTCCTGCTAAATAGAAGAATAGCTCTGTCCAGTCGTAGTCACTCCAGTCTCCACGTCCGAAAGAAGCGTGCCGGACGGTTGCTCATACCTCACGGAGTTCTGATTTCCCAGGCAGGACCATGCGGCTTGCCGTTTGCTCCGCTTGAACAGGACGTAGGAACATCATCGACACGCGGCCGGGCAGAAACCCCCACAGACATACTCGGAGCTTTTTTGTATCGACCTCAAGGGTCAGGTCTACGCGGCCCTGTTTCGGCATCGCCCGGTCCAACGCGACGCGTTCTCGAACGACGGACGCTTAGCCAACTCAATCGCTACGGACGACAACGGAGTATACCATGAGAGCAACCCTTCTTCCAGCCGTGCTTCTCTTGCTGTGGACGTGCGACCTGCACGCACAGGTCCCCAATGGGAGTTTCGAGGCCTGGTTTACCGTACCTAACACACCGCTGCTTTTCCCCGAACAGTGGACGCTGAGCATCGGTCAGCCCACTCAAAATGTCACGCAGACAGCAACAGCTCGGACGGGCAACCTCGCAGTTCGTGGTGAAGTCGTAGGCACTTCACTGCCGCCACCGTTCAACGTACAGATTCCCCGGCTGGAATCGATTGCCACCTTCGGACCAGGATCAACGGTCCCGCCGGAACCAGGCTTCCTGGTGTCAAACGCCGAGCCGGCCGTCAGCGGCTTCTACATTCTTGACGCCGTCGGAGGCGACGAACTGCTGGTCATTGTCCAGATGTTGAGATTCACGTCGACAGATAGCGCCTTGGTCGGACTCGGCAGTCTCTCTCTGCCTGCAGCATCCTCGTATACCGCCTTCACGGCCCCGATAAATTACTCAAGTGGCGATCCTCCTACTCATTGTTGGATTATCATCACGGTACAGGGTGTCGGGACGACACCGCAGCCGGGTTCCGTGTTCTTGGTGGACGATATCAGTTTCAGCGGTTCTACAACTGTCGACGAAGGCGAATGGGTCACAGCCGTGACGGCTCTCGAAAACTATCCTAATCCTTTCAGCGAAAGGACTAAGCTGAGTTTCTCACTCAACAAGCCGACCTTTGTCAGCGTTGCGATTTTTGATCTGCTGGGTCGGCAAGTCGAGGAGTTGGTCGCGGGTTATTTACCGCAGGGCGGTCATCATGTGAGCTTCGACGCCTCGACGCTGCCCTCGGGTGTATATCTATACCGGATAGAAGGCGACGGCTCCGCGAAAACCAGGCCGATGATCGTGTCCAGATAGCGCTGATACTCCAATTACTGAACGGTGTCCCTTGACTCTGGCCGGACGCGTAGGCCAGATGCCTTGCCAGGAAATCTTGGCGGGGTGCCTCGTGCGGTGCCGGTGATCGAACCTGACTTATCAGAAGGAAATATTTTCCGATCCCGATTCTGAACGGGCCAAATCCATCCGTCCAATGGGCCGTACACAAGATGTGGTCGGTCAACTCGATGGGTTGGCTCGCGTACCCGCCAAAGAGCAGAAACAGCTCGCGGCGGCCCACATTTGATATGGATCCCTATCTGCGCGGGCGGGATCAGAACCAACAAATTCTGGTCCCTCATGAAAATCCGCGCACTTCTTTCCGCTCTGGCACTCCCTGTCCTCACGCTATCTACTCTGACAGGTTGTTCAGACGATTCGATTTCTTTCGACGCTAGCCCGAATCAGGTTCCGACGACCTCATTTTCAAAATTCCGTCACGCCCACTTGCTGGCAACCGACTCCGAGCGACTCGCAAAGGGTGGACGGGCTCTCCTGAACGAATCATCTGAGACAACGGATGGCTCAACAGGAACCGTAGGTACGAGCGACGAAACCAGCGGCACGAATGTCGACCTTATTCTTGGAATGAGCGCCGACTTCGACATAGAACTCGACGCGAGCAAGTTTCTCTCGCGGTACAAGTTTCTCTCGCGGTACAAGCTCCTCTCCCGATACGCTTTTAACGGCATGGCCGTCACCCTCGATCAAACGAAACTGGACGAGTTCCTGCGCATGATCGAGGAGGACCCGGATGTTGAATGGGCCGAGCCGGACATCTATATCGGTCTGCCGGGGCAACAGGGTGTCATTTCCAATGCAGATCAGAAGCTGCCCTGGGGCATCGAGCGGATCGGTGGGACCCAGAGTTCCACGGTCTCCGGTGACGGAAGGGGAAGCGTAAAGGGTGTGGATCTGATCCTTATCGATTCGGGCCAGCCGGACGTGAATATTAACGTGACGGAGGGTACGAATCTTGCCGGCACGAGATGGATTGACGACGAGTACGGACATGCCTCGCACGTCGCCGGTACTGTTGCTGAGTGTGACAATGACGACGGCACGGTCGGTGTCGCTCCCTGCCTACCGGTTTGGGCGATCAAGGTACTCGACGATGCAGGAGAGAGCGAACTATCCACGGCCGTCGAAGCCGTCGATCTCGCCATCGCCCGTAAGCTCGCGAATCCTGAGCGACCGATGGTGATCAACATGAGCTTCGGCGCCGACGTGGGCACGACTGCATACAATGCCCTTGACCTTGCGGTGCAAGCCGCGATCGACGCAGGCATAACCGTAGTGATTGCGGCGGGTAACGAAGGTATCGATGCGTCGACGATCACGCCGGCTCACGTCGCGGACGCCATCACCGTGGGCGCCTATGATGTGTACAACCGGTTTGCCTACTTCTCGAACTATGGGCCGATGGTCGACCTCCAGGCGCCCGGCGTAGACATTCTCTCTACGGGCAACGGGCTGAAGGGTAGTTGGAAGGGCGTGCTCATGAGTGGCACATCGACGGCCGCTCCGCACGTCGCGGGCGCAGCGGCGCTGTACCTGTCGAAAAACCCGAGCGCGTCACCTGCACAGGTCCGCGAGGCGCTGATGACCAACGCGGTCGACATGGTCCATGGGGTCCCGGCCAACACAACGACCAAGTCAGTCTGGGTCGGCAACTTCTAGATGTACGCCGAAATTGGCGACTCCGGCGGGCTTCAATCCATGATCGAATTTGACGCTACCTTTCAGGTCGAAAGGAACGCCCGCGAAGAGGCACCAGCCTTCACGATTGTGTAGTGACAGCTGGTTCGGCTTCCCTGTACTGGAAGTCCTCCATGGAGACGGAGTACGAATCGCTGGCCTCGTCGTACTTGATGCACGACTTCGTCGGATAGTAGCCACTCAGTCCGACTGCCGGCGGGCTCTTGATGGGGTTGCAGACGTTGGGCTTGCTCGTCAGGTACGCCATCGTAAGCATCTCCTCATAGAAGGTGATCCGCCCGTCGTAAGACCCGTAAATCCATGATCGCGTAAAGGGCACACCCGTAAATTCGGAGCCGGTCACGTCGACAAGGTGGTTGCCCATGGCGGGGACCACGGCTTCGACATCCTGGAAGTCGGGCGGTATGTAATTGACTGGAAGCGGCTTTCTGGCGACTTCAAACTGGTCGCACTGCACGAACTCTGGCCCGCAATTCCCCGGAAGAATTGAAAAAATCGATTCGATGGGCTCAATCATGAAGTGGACGTCGAAGTGCGGCGAGTCGTAAATGCCCGGCGGGATGTGACCCATGGCATTCCAATTCAAGAGAATCCATTTGAAGGGTACATCGTCTCGACGTGCGATTGCATCCGGCAGGGGAATAACAAATGCGTGCGTCATCAGGCATTCGGCCGGTCTGTCTATCGAACCGTCACCGTCACGGTCGTTGCAAAAGAGTTCGTCGGATGCGCGATGCGGCGGCGACTGCAACCCTGCGGCGTCAAACATGGCGCCGATGACCGACGGGTTTCCGTCACTATCAAGAATGGCGTAGCTGGAGACCGAGCCGGACCCGAATCCAACCTTGGCTCCCAATTGAATTTCGGGCTCGTCCTGACACGTGGCTCCGAGAAGCACGAGCAAGCCTGCCAAAAAGAGCCAAGATGTTTTGAGTGAAAGTGGTGGACGCATGACGATAACCTCTTGGTTTGTGACCCAGGCAATTCAGAATCGAATATCCTGGCAACTATCTCAGAGAGTTGACGGAGCAATGTTGTGAGCCGGTTTGAAAATGTACGATAGGCGGGGTCAATGACAAGTAACCTCCCCTAATCGAGGACGAAAAATGATCAAAACGTTGAAGGCGGTGAGTCTGGCTGTGTTGTTGCTCTGCGACTACCGCTCGTACTGAGCTTTAATCTCACCGTAGAAATCCCGCAGCACATAAAAAGCTTGCTTCCTAATGCCTCGATCCGAGATAAGGCCCTTCCTGTTCCAGAAGTCCTGAATCTCTGGTAGTGGACGGCGCGGCGAGCGGAAGTCCGCGAGGATCCAGGGTGTCATGCCGCGAAGGAAGGGGACCCGACGCAGCATGTCGATCTGGTGCCTGTACACGCTGGCCTGATATTCTTCGGACCATCGTGTTAGTTCGTCTCCATGAAAGCCTTGTCGCGCGCCCGCTCCGAACTCGCTGATAACGAGCGGTTTCTCGTACGTCATCTGCCACTCCATATTGTCGGTCTTATCCGGTAGGCCGTCATACCAGCCGAGGTACTCGTTAACCCCAATGACGTCCAGGTATACACCGAACGGATCGTCGATCATCTGGGTGGTCGGGTTGACATAGTGACGCTCGAGGGCGGCTGTGATCAGCCGAGTGGAATCGAGAGTGCGTGCGTCCTCTGCGAGAGCTCGAAGAAAGGCCAGTCGCGGCTCGCTGAGTGGTGTCTCGTTCGACACGGACCACAAGATGATCGACGCCCTGTTCTTGTCTCGCGTGATCATCTCGGCGAGTTGTCTGCGAGCGTTTGCGAACGTGGATTCGTTCTCCCACTGAATGGTCCAGTAGACCGGAATCTCGGACCAGACCAGCAGACCCAGGCTGTCAGCCATCCGAGTCATGTGCTCGTTGTGCGGGTAGTGCGCCAGCCGCACGAAGTTGCATCCGAGTTCGAGCGCCCAGCTCATCAACGTCCGAGCGTCCTCCGGGCTGAAGGCGCGTCCGCCCCGAATAGGTGCTTCGTCATGAATCGAAATTCCGCGAAGGAAGATGGGCGTGCCGTTGAGCAGTATATCGTACCCCCTCGTCTCGATCGTTCGAAAACCGATTCTCTCCTCGACTCGATCCGTTTCCGATTCGATGACCACGTCGTATCGTTTTGGGTTGGACGACGACCACAACGTGAGTTCTGCCTTTAGTGCGATAGGGGCATAGCCGTCAGCGTCGGTCGCGACGGTCGTTTCCAGACCCGCTTCCGGAATGCGAACGGTAACATTCTGCGCGCGAGTCGGGCCATCCAGTTGCACCCACCCGGCGATGCGGTCGGAAGCGTCCGGTTCGAGTTGAAGGAAGTAGTCCTTAACGTAGGTATCGGGCACTTCTACCAACATCACGTCCCGAGTTAGCCCGCCGTAATTCCACCAATCGGTGTTAAGCGTCGGCACGCCGTGTCTGACTCGCTTGTTGTCGACCTTGACGATTAGGAAGTTGTCGGTCGCGCGAACGTGGTCAGTGATTTCGAACTGGAAGGGCGTGAAACCGCCGACGTGCTCGCCCAGGTATTCGCCGTTGAGCCAAACCTTAGCCTCGTAGTTCGCGGCGCCAAAGTAGACGAACAGACGACGGCCGTCGTGCAGGTCGTAGTCGAAGTCCTGCTTGTACCAGACGGTCCCTTCGTACAGGAAGAGGTCGGTTCTCTGCGAGTTCCAATCTCCAGGTACCTCCAAAAGGTCGCTGGTGTCGAAATC
>JBFIPX010000070.1:0-14885 GCA_041609895.1 Rhodothermales bacterium | reverse complement strand
TCGAGCACTTGACCACCGCGTCGGAGCTGGATCCAATGTCCCTCGCCTTGAAGGCCGGCCTGGGCTGGGTGCATTACCTGGCACGATCCTATGAAGACGCCGAGGCACACCTTCGCGCGATGTTATCGGACCATCCCGACTTCGTCATGGCCCACGACATCCTCGGACAAACTCTCCTGCAGATGGGGAGAACGGATGATGCAATCGCGGAGCTCGAGCAATCCGTCGAGCTTTCAGAGCGAAGAACCCTAAGCCTTTCGTTGCTCGCCTATATGTACGGCATGGATCAGCAGGGTGGTCAGGCCTTCATGCTGCGAAATGAACTTGAGGGCAGGCAGGCGATGGGCTATGTGTCGACGTACGACATGGCGCTCGTCCAGTGCGGACTGGGCAACGACGCCGATGCCATCGGGTATCTGCAGCGCGCAGCTGAGCAACGAAATCCATGGGTGCTGTTCCTGGGCATTGATCCGATGTGGGATCCGATTCGGGAGTCGCCCGACTTTAAAGAGTTGCTTCGGGAATTGGGGCTCGGCGCGTGAGAGCCTCAGCTGCACTTGGAGCAACTCGGCGGATCAACTACGGCTTCTTGATCTTTATGTAGTCGGCCGCACTATCGCGCAGTCGGTCGCGCTGGTGGATGTACATCATGGTCGTCTCGATCTTCTTGTGTCGCGCGTGGTCCTTGACTTGCTGGAGAGAGGCACCTGCCTCTATGGCGAGCGTGCACCCGGTGTGCCGAAGGGTATGAGCGCCGATCTCTACTTCGAGGTCCGCCGTCGCCGCGCAACTCCGCACGATGCGATAGATCGACTGCGCCGTAAGCCTCGACCCCAGACTGTTGTTTGAAAGCGATCGCCATATCGGACCATTGCGATACCCATACTCGTCACGCACGCCGTCGATCTCCTCGACAATGTGGTCGGGGATCTTTACGAACTGGTCGGATCCGCCTTTTGCGTCCGGGATATCGAGAGCCCAGAACCGTCCGAGTGGCTTGACGTGCTCAAAGTCCATCGCAGCCGCCTCAGAACGGCGCAGGACGCAGTGCAGCAACGTGAGAATCAGCGCGCGATCACGGATGCCTGACTTGCGTCCGGCTTCGGCTGCGGCAACGAGTCGTGCGGCTTGCTCAGATGTCAACACCACGATGCTTCGGTCCTGTGGACTAGACCGGCGCACCTTGCGGATGAGCTGCTTGTTCGCGGGATTCCGATCGATCAATTCGAGAGCTTCGAGCCAGTCGTAGAAACCTCGGACGGCCGACACCCGCCGGCGAATCGTCGCGGGCTTGCGTTTCGCGGCTTCCATCTCGGCGATATGCTGGTTGACGTGTAGAAACGTTGCGCTACGGGCCAACTCAAGATCGATCGAATCGGTACCGAAGAAGCGGACGAGATCGTTCTGATATGCACGGCGCGTCTGAGGACGATCAAACCGATGCAAAAACGCCGCGAGAAGGTTGACCCCGGGACGCGCAAGATCGACACCGACCGCATACTCTACCGGAAGGCGGGACTCCTTGGATTCACTTGCCACAATGGTGGGATTTATGGCTAATCCTACGTTCGATAAGAACGGTTATCACACGTAGGATACGATTGACAGGTGGAATTGTCAATTTTGAAGGCTTTCGCTACGCCGCTTCATCATCCAGGATTAGCCGCGCACTGCGATCGTACGTGAAGTAATTCCATGCCCAATTGACCAGCACATTTACGCGATTGCGGAATCCTACCAGCATAACCAGGTGCAGAAACAGCCACATCAACCACGCTATGAATCCACGGGTTCGGATCCCGCCTGCCAGTTCGGCGACCGCCGCGTTTCGGCCGATCGTTGCCATGATTCCTTTGTCCTTGTAGGAAAACGGCTTTGGCGCCTTCCGGCCACGCAAACGTCGGTCGATCACCGCAGCAACGTACTTGCCTCCCTGAATCGCCACGGGTGCCAGCTGCGGATGGAGATCGTCGTTGTCGTTGGTGCTTCCCGCGAGATCGCCTATTACAAAAATGTCATCGTGATCCGGAACCGTGAGGTCTTCGTTCAGGACAACGCGGCCCGCGGGGCCGGTATCCAGACTTGCCCCGATACGATCACCGATTGGCTCGGCACGCACGCCGGCAGCCCAGATAACGGTTTCGGTCGGAATAGTCGAGCCGTCGTCGAGATGAACCGAGGTTTTCGTGACACGGTTCACCCCGGTCTCAAGAAGCACTTCAACATTGCGCTTGAGAAGCGTTTTGAGGGCATATCGCTGCGACTTCTCGTGGAACGCCCCCAGCAGTCGATCCTGCATTTCCAGAAGTATTACGCGCGCCCGGTCGATCGGCAGCGACGGATAGTCTTTTCGCAGAACCAGATCAAAAAGCTCCACAAGCGCGCCCGCCATCTCTACGCCTGTTGGGCCACCACCAACGACCACAAAGTTCAGGGCCCCGTCATCAATACGCGTTGGGTTCCGATCGACCGCCTCAAACTGCCTGATCAGGTGCGACCGAAGTCGCGTAGCGTCTCGTAACGACTTGAGCGAAAAGCTGTGTTCTTCAGCACCGTCTACGCCGAAGAAAGCGGTGGTCGCGCCGGCCGCGACAATCAGGTAATCGAATACGATCCGAAAACCGTCCTGCAGTATGACCGCCTTTTCGTCCGGCAGAACCCTGGCCACTTCTCCAAGCCTGAATGACACGTTTTCCTGATTCTGGAAGATGCCCCTCACCGCATGGGCAATCTCCTCTGGTTCAAGACCGGCCGTGGCGACCTGATACAGGAGCGGCTGAAACGTGTGGAAGTTGTAGCGATCTATCAGCAGTACGTCGACGGGTGACCTCTTGAGCCGTGCCGCGGCGTTCAACCCGCCGAACCCGGCACCGACAATCACGACCCGTGGCCTGGATGACGTCAAACTTGCCATTCCTCTACGAGTCGTAAGACGACCGGGGCATTTTCAATAGATGCATCTCGTCAGCTCTTTGCAGCTACCTCGTGACGGCGGCGCAGCTCCTCCACCACGTCGCCGAAGCCAAGGTCCTCTGACTCTAGCAACACCATCAGGTGATAGATCATGTCGGCCGACTCGGACACCATCCGCTCCCGGTCGCCGGTAGCCGCTTCAATGACCAACTCTACAGCTTCTTCACCGATCTTCTGTGCGATCCTTCGAGGACCTTTATCTAGCAGGTATTTCGTGTACGACGACTCGCCCGTCCCCGAGTGCCTGCTCCGAATTACGTCGGCCAACTCGTCCAGGAAATCCATTGGTTGTTTGAACGAACGAATTTTTCCGAAGCAAGTATCGCTTCCGGTGTGACAAACCGGACCGGTCGGCCGGCCAAGAATCAGCAAAGCATCTCCGTCGCAGTCCTCGCTCGCACTCTCGAAAGCGATGTAGTTGCCACTGGTTTCGCCTTTAGTCCAGAGCCGCTGCTTGCTTCGACTGAAGAAGGTCACCTTACCACTATTTCGTGTCGCCTGGAGCGCCTCCTCGTTCATGTAACCCAGCATCAGAACGGACCCGCTGTCCACGTCCTGCACAATCGTTGGAACAAGCCCGTCTCCCTTTTCAAAGTCAATGCTCATAATCTTACCGGTATGTCTTGCTCCCGGAGGAAGCGCTTGAGATCCTTGATTCCGACTTCTCCAAAATGGAAGATACTGGCAGCCAAAGCGGCATCTGCCGCTCCCTCCGTGAATGCCTCGACAAAGTGCTCGGGACTACCCGCTCCGCCTGAAGCGATGACGGGAACGGATACCGAGGTCGAGATCTCACGCGTCAGTGATAGAGCGAAACCAGACTTTGTCCCGTCATGGTCCATCGATGTTAAAAGTATTTCACCAGCACCGCGATCGGCTACCTCGCGCGCCCATTTGACAGCGTCGATGTCAGTCGGTGTCCTTCCGCCGTGTGTGTGGACGAACGCTTGAGCGTTTTCCGAACGTCGCGCATCAATAGCTACTACTATACACTGGCTGCCAAACTCGGAGGCAAGCCTGTTTACGAGGGACGGATCACGGACGGCCGCCGAGTTGACTGATACCTTGTCTGCACCTGCTCCCAGCAAATCGGCTACGTCTTGCTGAGACTGGATGCCACCGCCGACCGTAAACGGAATATCAAGGGTCTCGGCCACCCGAGTGACCAGTTCGAGAAGCGTGGCGCGACCCTCAATGGTGGCGGTAATGTCGAGGAACACCAGTTCGTCGGCTCCCTCCGCGGCGTATCGGCTTGACAGTTCGACCGGATCACCGGCACTGCGCAAATTGACGAAGTTCACGCCTTTGACGGTCTGCCCATCCTTGACGTCAAGACATGGTATGATCCGTCGCGTCAACATCCCCGCCGCCTCCGCTATAGGTCCAGAAAGTTCTCCAGGATTCGCCGACCCACGGTGCCACTTTTCTCCGGGTGAAATTGAACGGCGAAAAAGTTGTCCCTGCAAACGGCGGAGGCAAAGGTCGTAACGTAATTGGTCGCCGCGGCATCATGATCTCCTGTCACCGCATAGTAAGAGTGGACGAAGTAGGCAAAAGACCCGTTCGACACGCCTTTAAACAACGGCCCGCGCAATTCCGAGATCGCGTTCCACCCGATGTGCGGCACTTTGAGTTTCGGCTCAAACCTCTTCACCGCATACGGAAACACACCCAATCCGGTGGTATCGTTCTCTTCGGACGACTCGCAGAGAAGCTGCAATCCAAGACAAATCCCGAGCACGGGCTGTCGCAGACTAGAGATGACGTCGTCCAGGCCCCTTTCCGACAGGTAGCGCATCGCGCTGCCCGCCTCGCCGACTCCGGGGAAAATCACCTTGTCCGCCCGCTGGAGCGCTTCCGGGTCGTCGGTCCAAACAGGATCTATTCCCAGTCGCTTCATTGCAAAGATGACGGACCTGACGTTACCGGCGTTGTATTTGAGAATTGCTACCGTCAAAGAACTCCTTTGGTACTGGGAATCAACCCATCCCCTGCCCTTCTCCGAACCGACAATCCAAGGCATCTTCCGAACGCTTTGAAAATCGACTCGATCTTATGGTGCTCGTTCTCACCCGCGCAGTGGATATTCAACGTACTCTGACTCGCATCAGTGAAACTCTTGAAGAAGTGCTTGAACATCTCGGTGGGCATGTCGCCGATTCTTTCCCTTTTGAACTCCACCTCCCACACAAGCCACGGCCGTCCTGAAAGGTCCAGGGCAACGCGTGCGAGCGCCTCGTCCATCGGAAGCACGAATGAATACCTCTCAATTCCTCGCTTGTCGCCGACGGCCCGTCGAAAAGCTTCGCCGAGAACTATTGCGACGTCTTCGATTGTATGGTGTTCATCGACATGCAGGTCGCCATCCACCCTAAGACTAATGTCCATTCTTGCGTGGCGCGCCACTTGTTCGAGCATGTGGTCGAAGAAGCCGATTCCTGTTTTTACTTCACTCATTCCTCGGCCATCGACATTCAGTCTGATCTCAATTGCCGTTTCTGAGGTCTCCCTCCGAACCGTTGAGACTCGGTCCGGAAGCCCGAACCGCGCAACTGCTTCCGGCCAGCCAACCGTGAGCGGATCGACAACGACGGGATCTCCATCGTGTTGTGCAAGCTCTGCCGACAACTTCGGCCCCGCAAAGACAAAACTCTCTGCGGCCTCCCCGTTGCGAATGATGGCTGCGAGCTTCTCGGGCGGCAGCGTCATTTGAAATCGAACGCCCTCTCGTGCCAACAAACGCAAGAGGTCGTCTTGCTGTGTCACGGCACCTTCTTCCGCGACCAGAACGATATCCGTCTGACTCGCGAGAGCGGCAAGCGAGGCAATTGATCCCGGCTGGAACGCCGAAGCCAAATCATCTCCGGCCTCCGGCGCCCGAAACGCGTTTAGGTCGACATATACTCTAGCCTGCATCACGCCGAATCCTCAATTCGTACGGCTACTGCCTGCGCGTGCCCATCCAACCCTTCGGCCGCGGCCATCTGCTGAACGGTCGCGCTGATTCCCTTCAAGCCGGACTCCGTCAACCGTTGGAATGTGATCTTCTTGACGAAGGAGTCCACTGAGACACCTGAATAAGAGCGAGCGAATCCATTTGTCGGGAGCGTATGGTTCGTACCGGTCGCGTAGTCTCCGGCAGCCTCAGGCGACATCGCGCCCACGAAGACAGATCCTGCATTGACTACGTGTTCCGCCAACTCGTCCGCGTCTCGCGTGGCGATAATGAGGTGCTCGGGAGCGTATTGATTCACCACGGCAATGGCTTCGTCGGTTCCGCCAACTACTACTGCACTGCTGTGACGCAACGCTTCTCGCGCGATCTCTTTCCTCGGCAAAGCTTGCACCTGTTTATCGATTTCTTCGATCACAGCACGCATGTGCTCCTCATCGTTTGACAAGAGAAGTATGTGGCTGTCGGTGCCATGCTCCGCCTGCGACAGAACATCAGCGGCAGTGTAGCGAACATCGCAGGATTTGTCCGCGATGATGGCAACTTCTGTGGGTCCAGCCGGCATGTCGATCGCAACGCCGTTCGTCGAGGCCAGTTGTTTCGCCGCTGTGACGTACTGGTTGCCCGGTCCGAAGATCTTATCGACACTTGGAATCGACTCGGTTCCGAGAGCAAGAGCTGCGATTGCTTGTGCTCCGCCAACGCGGTAGACCTCCGAGATACCCGCAACGCTTGCAGCATAGAGAATCGCAGGATGAACGCTCCCGTCCGCTCGTGGCGGCGTGCATAGAACCGTACGGGGGCAGCCGGCGATCGAAGCCGGAACGCCAAGCATGAGAACCGACGAGAAAAGCGGCGCGGTTCCGCCAGGAACGTACAAGCCAACAGACTGGATGGGGACGCTTCGACGCCAGCACCGAATGCCGGGCATGGTCTCCACGACCTGAACGTTCTCGACGAACTCGGAGTGAAACGTACTGATGTTGGTCGCTGCCACATCTATCGACTGCCTGAGCGCTTCTGATACTTCGCTGGGTGATCGGGCGATTTCCCCCTCGCTGACGCGGATCGAGCCTACCTCCACCCCGTCGAAGCGCTTCGTGAGTTCTCGAACGGCGTCGTCTCCAGCCTGCCGCACTTTATCGAAAATCGGCTCAACTTCCTCTCGCAGGTCACGAAACGACCGTGCCGGTCGGCGAACGATTTCGGCCCACTCCGACCTGTCGGGGTACTTGTATAGCTTCATAGGACCATCTTCTCGACCGGTAACACCAGGACGCCTTGTGCACCGGCATCCCGAAGTTTGTCGATGATGACCCAGAACTCATCTTCCTGAACAACCGAGTGCACTGAACTCCATCCGTCGATGGCGAGGGGCATTACCGTCGGGCTCTTCATCCCGGGCAGAATGTCCGATACAGTCTCAATCGATTCGTTGGGTACGTTGAGCAGGATGTACTTGTAGCTTCGCGCGCGCTCAACCGACTTGATCCGAAATCGCAGCTGATCGACGAGCGACTGTGTCTCATGTGATAAACCAGGCCGTGCGATAAGGGCCGCCTGCGACTCCAGAATCGTCTCCACCTCTTTAAGGCCGTTGCTTAGAAGCGTGCTACCCGTACTCACAAGATCGCACACCGCGTCCGCCAGTCCGATGCTGGGAGCGAGTTCCGCGGACCCACTTATCTCATGTATCTCGGCGTTAACGCCCTTCGAATCGAGATACTCCGTGAGCAGCGACGGATACGAAGTCGCAATGTCAAGGCCTTCCAGGTCGGACAACGAAGAGTACTCGAAGCTTCGAGGCACCGCGATCGATAGCCGGCAGCGGCCAAAACCAAGTCGTTCGAGCTTCTCGATGGAAGCTTTCTTCTCACGGACAACATTCTCTCCGACGATTCCCACATCCGCCACACCGTCCGCTACATAACCCGGGATGTCGTCGTCCCGCAGAAAGAGAATTTCAAGCGGAAAGTTGAGGGCAGTGCACTTCAGCTTTGCGTTGTGGTGATTGAAATGAATTCCACATTCCTCGATCAGGCGGGCTGAGGACTCGCTCAGCCGTCCCGACTTCTGAAGTGCCAGCCTCAGGATGTTGCTCATCGATTAGTCCGAAACGAAAGACGTCTTTCTATTGAGGGGTCCGGAAAGTGTTTCTAGAGAAACATCGATTAGGAGATCCCCCTGACCTGATAACCCTCCTCAGCGACCGCGGCCTCTATCTTCGCTGCATCGCTCTTCGATGAATCCACTGACAACTCGGCTGTCCCGATGGCTACGTCTCTCACCTCGACACCATCGAGATCTTCCAGTGCACTTCGAACTGCATGCACGCAGTGCTGGCAGCTCATTCCGTCTATCTCGAGTTTCATCCTTCTAACCATGGGTCCGGTTACCTGAATCGTTTGAGCCGCAGGCTGTTTGTTACCACCGATACGCTGGACATGGCCATAGCCGCCGACGCGAATATCGGACTGAGAAGGATACCCCAAACGGGGTAGAGTACACCGGCAGCGACTGGTATTAGAACAACATTGTATATGAACGCGAAGAACAGGTTCTGTTTTATGACGCGAAGTCCGGCGCGCGAAATTCGAATGCCGTCAGAGACGGCCCGCAGGTCGTCCCGCATTATCGCGACGTCGCTGGCCTCGACCGCCAGATCGGTTCCCCCACCCATCGAAATACCGACATCGGACAGCGCAAGCGCAGGAGCATCGTTGATACCGTCGCCGACCATGGCGACCGTATGCCCGGTGGATTTCTTCTGCGCGACGATCTTTGTCTTGTCCTGTGGCAACAGCGAGGCGTGATACTCGTCAATGCCGACCACGGTTGCGACGTGTTCTGCTGCGGGCGCGCGATCTCCGGTCACCATTACCGTGCGAATCCCTGCCTCCTTGAACTTCCGAATGGCTTCTGCGCTGCTGTTCCGAATCGGATCGGCAATTAGAACAACTCCGGCGGGCTCGCCATCGACAGACACGTAGACCGCAGTATGATGAGGCTGGACCGCACTACCGAGTGAATAAAGGCCGTTTTGGGGTACGCCGTGTGATTCTGATCCCTTAGTGACAAAAGCCTCCCGACCCACAAACACAGCAGATCCGTCTACCGTGGCTCTTACTCCCAAGCCGGTCTCCGTAATGAAGTCGGACACCGGTTCAATGGACAGCCCACGACGCGAGGCCTCGTCCACTATGGCGCGAGCGAGTGGGTGTTCGGATCGCGACTCTGCGGAGGCAGCAAGCCGCATGACCTGATCGGCATCCATCGACAGACCGACGACATCCTCCACACTCGGCCGGCCCTCCGTTATCGTACCGGTTTTGTCGAGCAGAAGAGTGTCGATGTGAGCAATCGTCTCAATCGCGGCGCCATCGCGAACCAGAACGCCGAGTGATGCTGCCCGCCCGGTAGCGACCATGATTGCGGTTGGCGTTGCAAGCCCGAGGGCGCACGGACATGATATGATGAGGACAGTGACGAAGCGGATCATGGCGTTCGTTGTAGCCGGTTCAGGTCCCACGACGAACCAAACTATCGCCGCCGTGGCGGCAATCACGATCACGGCGGGCACGAATATGGCGGCAACCCGGTCTGCAAGCCTCTGGATCGGTGCCTTGCCGGCCTGTGCTTCTCGAACGAGCCGGACTATTTGCTGCAAAAGGGTCGACTCTCCGACTTTGTCCACCTGCACCGTTACCGCACCATCCGTACTTACGGTGCCCGCATAAACAATCTCTCCGACCGTCTTGTCGATCGGTATCGGTTCACCGGTGAGTGCGCTTTCGTCGATGGCGGAACCCCCCTCCATAATCCTACCGTCGAGGGGTACACGTTCGCCAGGACGGACAAGTACGTGGTCGCCAACAACGGCGTCGTCTACGGGCACATCTGTGACTTGTCCGTTTCGGATGAGATGGATGTGGTGCGGCTGCAACTGGAGAAGCTTCTGTATCGCCTGCGTCGTACGGCCTTTGGCACGCTCCTCCAAAACCCGCCCAAGCAGGATCAGCGTCACGATCACGGCCGCCGCCTCAAAGTAGACAGCGGGTTCCTCGCCCGCGGCTCGGAAGACACCGGGAAAAAGAACTGCGACCACACTGTACGCAAAGGCAGACAAGACGCCCATTGCAACGAGCGTATTCATGTCGGCAGCATGGTGCTTCAAGGCATTCCATGCACCCGTCAGAAATACGCTACCGCTCCAGAACACGACGGGTATTGATAGTGCAAGCATTACCCATTTGTCGCCCGGAAAAGCGATCGCTCCATGCGCCATCGAGATGACGACGATCGGTGCCGAAAGCAGTGCGGCAGCGACGAATCTTCTGAGGAGCGACTCATAACGCTGGCGGTGGACCTCGTCGGGGTCAGTCGGCTCGGTCGGCTCTGTCTTACTTTCGCCCGCGACGGAACCGAGTTCTGCCGCTTCCACAATTCGATTGTGACCGATCACGCTCGGGACGAATTCGACTTGCACGACTTCGTCGTCACAGGTCGCCTGGACTACTCCTCGCAGCGAAGAGATCCGATTTGCGGCTTGGGTAGCGGTGGCTGCATTTGACGTCGGCAGTCGGAGCGCCTCAAGACGAACTTCATAGCCGGAATCACGAACGGCCTTGACCAGTTGCGGGATGGACGGCTCGCTCGCGGCATCCAAACGCACTACCGCCTCTTCGGTCGCGTAGTTGACTGAGGCCTGGCCAACGCCCGCCTCTTTTCCGAGCCTTCGCTCGATCCTTGCGGCACACGCGACGCACGTCATTCCCTCGATCGGGAGGGTGACTTTGCTACCAAGGCGCTTCTGATCCTCTGTCGTCTCCATTCCCCGTACGGCCCCGCTACGAACTACAGGTTATAAGCCGCCGGCCCCTAATGTTTCAGGGGATTGCGTGAACTCGCCGTGCGCGGGGCTCCGCGCTTTACGCTGCCTGCCGGTCGGTCCCGGACAAAGATTCTTCAGTTTCCGAGTCGAAGAAATGTAGCCGAGCAGCGTCAAATGCCAGCCGTATCGCCTGGCCTGGTTCAGGAAGAGCTTGCGGAGCCACCCGAGCGACGATACTCTGGTCCGCGCTTCGTGCATAGACGAATATTTCGTTTCCCATCGGTTCAAGAACGTCCAGCAGCAGGTCGGACTCCGCCACCGGTCCAGGAATATAGGGGCTTCCCGCAACGTAGATGTCCTCCGGACGAATACCCAGAATCACCTCCTGCCCACCTCTTCCCTCAAGTCCGGCACGCGTGCCATCGGACACCGAAACGGTAAACGCGTTACCCCCCGCGTGGAAAGTCATCTTGCCGCCAGCATCGGCCAGGCGTCCCGCAACGAAGTTCATTGAAGGGCTCCCGATGAAACCTGCCACGAACTTGTTTACCGGCGCATTGTAGAGATTGAGCGGCGAGTCAACCTGCTGGATGTGTCCGTCTTTCATCACCACGATCCGATCGCCCATTGTCATGGCCTCGACCTGGTCATGCGTCACATAGACCATGGTGGCACCCAACTGCCGATGGAGCTTTGAGATCTCCGTCCGCATCTGGACCCGCAGTTTAGCATCCAGATTCGAGAGCGGCTCGTCGAAGAGAAACACCCTTGGCTTGCGTACGATTGCGCGGCCGACCGCTACTCGCTGTCGCTGCCCACCAGAAAGCTGGCCCGGCTTACGATCCAGTATCGAGGCGATGCCGAGAATGTCGGCCGCCTGTCGGACGCGGGAGTCTATCTCATCCCGAGCGAACTTCCGAAGCTTGAGGCCGAACGCCATGTTGTCGAACACGGTCATGTGCGGGTACAATGCGTAGTTCTGAAAGACCATCGCAATGTCCCGGTCTTTGGGCGGAACGTCGTTTACACGGTCGTCACCGATACGCAGGTCACCTCCGGAAATCGACTCCAGCCCCGCTATCATCCGGAGCGTCGTGCTCTTGCCGCATCCTGACGGCCCGACCAAGACTACGAACTCACCGTCCTCGACGGTGAAGTCCGCGCCGTGGACCGCAACGAATCCATTCTCGTAGACTTTTCTCAGAGAAGTCGCTTTGACGCTCGCCATGCTGCTTGTCGGTTTGACCGGACACGAATATACGTCGCGGTGTATTCCGTGCCGAAAAGTCCATGTATTTTAGTATCGGAAGGGCTTTCTTCTCTCTATCGTCTTTAATCACCGTCGTATATTTCAGCAACGGCCAATGAGCCGCGCGGTGATCCGCAACTGGAGACCCCGACGAGTCATGCGCGAGTCGTACCATCGCTGATCTCGACCACCCTTGACACTCACCTTGCGCCCATGGCGCCCGACAAGACAAAATCAACCATCTACGACGTAGCGGACTACGCCGGTGTCGCTATCTCGACCGTGTCGCGCGTGTTGAATAGTTCGCCGGACGTGTCTGACGCGACGCGAGAACGCGTGCTTGCGGCGATCGATCAGCTTCAGTATCGCCCCGACCGTACTGCCAAATCGCTTGCCGCCGGACAAATCCACACGCTTGCGGTCGCTCTCCCATCGTTCACCACTCCCTTCCATACAGAACTATTGAAGGGGATGCGCGCCGTACTGCATGAGACCGACCGCGACCTGCTGCTGTGTGACCTGGGCTCCAGAGACCGGCACGTCACGCTGCTGAAGTTCCTTAAGCGAGGCACCGTTGCCGGGCTTCTGTTGGTGGGCGTCGACGTCAATGAGGAAATTGCCACGGAACTTAGGGCGCTACACGCGCCCGTCGTACTGATCGGAAGCCGCTACGAAGATTTTGACTCGTATCGCTGGGACGACCTCGAAGGCTCGCGCGTAGCGGTCCGGCATCTGATAGATCATGGACACCGACGCATAGCGATGATCCGGTCGCTGTCGAACAGCCCGCTTCAGGATCAGCGAATCACCGGCTACCGAAAGGCTCTCGAGGAGAGTCGAATTACCTTTGACCCGGACCTTCTTTTTACGGGCGTGACCGAAAAGCATGCCGGCTACAACGAGGAAGCGGGGTTCGAGGCCATGGAGCGGATTCTTAACGGTAACCTCGGCGTCACGGCGGTCTTTGCGACGTCTGATGTTCAGGCGATCGGAGCCATGAAGGCGATCTCCGATGCTGGTCTCCGGATACCTGAAGACATTGCGCTGGTCGGTTATGATGACATAAAGACCAGCGCCTTTATCGGCCTGTCGAGCGTCGACCAAGCGATGCAGCAGATCGCTCGGGCAGCGACAAAGCGCATGATCGATCGAATCGAGGGAAAGGCGGACCCCGAACCGAAAAGCGTGGACATTACTCCTACCCTCAGGATACGTTCATCCAGCGACTACACACTTAAACACAAACCCAAGAGAACAAAGAAGAAATAATGGTCGACGAACACGTTATTGCACGCCAATTAGAAAGCACCCTGTCCGATTTCGATCCAGGCGACGAGTTCGGTGAACGGTACCGCGGGAAGGTGCGCGACACTTTCGCTTCAGGAGACCACCTCGTCCTCATCACGAGTGATCGTATCTCCGCATTCGACCACGTACTGCGGCAGACCATCCCATTCAAGGGTCAGGTGCTGAATCAGCTCGCAGCGTACTTCTTCGAAGCGACCTCCGACGTGGTCCCCAATCACGTAATCAGTGTGCCGGACCCCAATGTTACTGTCGCCGTGCGGTGCGATACCGTTCCGGTAGAATTTGTGATTCGCGCCTACCTCGTCGGTCATGCGTGGAGGACGTACCGCTCCGGCAAGCGCGAATTGTGTGGCATTCCTCTTCCCGACGGGATGAAAGAGAACCAGCCCTTTGACACCCCGATCCTGACGCCGACAACCAAGGCGCATGAGGGACACGACGAGGATATCAGCCGACAGGAAATTATCGATGCCGGAATACTGGACGAGTCGACGTTCGACGCGCTCGCAAAGATGGCATTCTCCCTGTTCGAGGTAGGCACGCGGATGGCAAAGGAGCGAGGCCTTCTGCTTGTAGACACGAAGTACGAATTCGGCCAGACTCCGGACGGACGGTATGTCGTCATCGATGAGGTGCACACACCCGACAGCTCCCGGTATTTCTATGCGGACGGGTTTGAGGAGCGGCTGAGCGCAGGCGAGCCACAGCGTCAGCTGTCGAAGGAATTTGTACGCGAGTGGCTGATGGACAACGGATTTATGGGCAAGGAAGGCCAACGGCTCCCGGATCTTCCTGACGCATTCCGTATTCGTGTTGCGCAGCGGTATATCGAGCTCTACGAGACCATCACCGGGCGGGACTTCGAGCCAGACACTCATCCAAATCCGGCCACACGAATCAAGGAGGCGTTGGAAGCCGCTCTCGCTTGACCCGACATGGTCGACCGATTTATTCGGGTGTTAGTTGGTCATGCCTACAGAACGTAAGCGTCGGTCCTTCGGTCGGTGAACAAGTCGTTGTAGTCGGTCACCGCGCGGTCGCGGGATTCGGACGGATCCAATTCGACCACTACCACACCCGTCTCTTCACGTGTCATCGACACCAGTAGATCACCGGTCGGGCCGCAGACTTCACTTTGACCGATGAAGGTGAGGGTGTGCTCGCCATTAGATTCACTGCCGATACGGTTTGCAGTAGCGGTGAACAGGTGATTCTCCAGCGCTCGTATGGGCATCGCCCTTGGGCAGTCCGGGCGCACGAGATTTGCGGGATGCGCGATGATGTCGGCACCTTCGAGAGCGAGCGTTCGCGACACCTCTGGATAATACCAGTCAAAGCAAATCATAACGCCAAGCGTATATGATCTGCCGGACTGATCAGCGACCGCGAAGACCGGCAAGCCCACATTACCCGGCTGGAAATGGAGCTTCTCTTCGTAATAGAGGTGCAGTTTTCGGTAGCGGCCGATGTAACCGTCCGGTCCGACGATAGCAGCGCTGTTGAAGAGCTTCCCCGAGCACTGCTCCACCAGTCCCCCCACGACGATGCAACGCCAATCACGAGCCCACTTC
>JBFIPX010000069.1:0-14930 GCA_041609895.1 Rhodothermales bacterium | reverse complement strand
GCGTCCTGGTGTACTGCCTAAATCATACCGGGAAACACGCAACTGCGAACGATTACTCGTAACGCGATGGCCGCTTGAATAGCGCCATCTGTTCCCCTCTATCTGCCTGTCTTCCGGCGGGGCAAAGGAGCATCGTCAAAGGAAGACTGGCCGTTTCCGGATCCGGCTGTTCCGGAGCGGTGAGATCCAATCAGCCTAGGCTATGAAGGTGCCCGAGACGGTCGGCTTTCCGTCATCGCGACACGCAAATAGGCCGGCTACGCACGTAGAGGTCTGCATGTTAGACCATTCCGACCCGGGTTCGACTCCCGGCATCTCCACCATTGAAAACCCACCCTGCGATGCGCGGGGTGGGCCTTATTCCTTATGGAAGAGTTGTACGCGCATCGAAGCCGTTAATTGCCGGAACGTCAGAGCTAACCAGGTGCGATCCGTTGGAATCGCCTTGTTGGAAGGCTACGTACGGCCAGTCTCCAACGATCTGCCGCCGCCGTAACGGCAAATCACTTGACCACAACCATCCTCTTTGTCTCGACGAGGTCTCCGGCCCGAAGCCGGTACAAGTACACGCCGGATGGAAGAGGCCCGGCCTCGAAAATCACCTTGTGAGCCCCTGCAGGCTTCATGCCCGTGTCGAGCACACGGACGTGCCTGCCAAGAGCATCGTAAACGTCCAGCGTTGCCGCTCCGGCCCGCGAGAGTTCGTATCGGATTGTCGTGGTCGGGTTGAAGGGATTCGGATAGTTCTGAGCCAAATGAGCTGTCACGGGCACCTCATTCCCGTCAACACTGGTTCCGACCCGGACCAGTTTGTACATGATGCCGAGATCCCCAACCGCGTAGCCTATCTGACCGTTCTCAAAGTAGACACTGTGCAGCGGTCTCCGCGACCTCAGTTGTTGTTCCCAAGTGGCACCCCCGTCCGTCGTGTGGAATATTCCTTCGTCACCCGCAACAAAGCCTTCATTGCGGTCCGGAAAGAATACGCTCCGCATTTCCGTCCTGGTTTGGTGCACGATACCCCAGGAATCACCCCCATTCGTGGTTCGCAGAATGTATCCGGGACCACCGGGTGATCCACCGACGACGAAGCCAGTCTGCGCATCTGTAAAGAACACGTCGAACAAGAGAACTGATGAATCCAGGCGTGGCTGACTGGACCCCCACGTTTGTCCCCCGTCCTTTGTCCTCAAGATGATGCGTCTCTGGCCCACGGCAAAGCCGGTCTGGTCATCGGTGAACGTCAGGTTGAAAATCACCGTTGACGTGGACTGCATGGCCCCGTCCCTCGGTCTGAAAGTCGACCACGACTGTCCTCCGTCGCCGGTACGCATTATGACGCCGCCCTCATTCTTGTCCCAGCCCACAACAAATCCAACGTCGGCGTTCAGGAAATACGCCGTTCTTAGTTGCGAAGCGAAGGCGATATCCGGAAACAAAAACGTGGTCCAGCTCGCACCGCCGTCTGCAGTCCTCATGACCGTCGAGAATTCGCCGACTACGAAGCCCACATCACTGTCGAGAAAGAAAACACCGTGCAGGTCACTTCGCCGTGGGCCCGCAGGATTCGACACGGAAGACCAGGTCCGTCCGCCATCGGACGTTTTCCGGACCGTAGCCTCGTGCCCTACGGCGAACCCCAGGTCCCCATTGATAAAGACGACGTCTTTCAGCCGCTCGCTCGTGCCGCTTTCGACCTCGGTCCAGGATGTGCCCTGAGCCTGAACGCTGCAAGCGACGAGTGCGGTAACGACCGTGCCAAGTAAGATCCGTTTCATGACAGTGCTTCCTCAATTATCAATATTCCAAGGCGAGGCGCGAAACAAGACCGCAACGTGCCTAGCAATGGTGCGGACCGGACACACAACAGCTATAGGAAGTCGTAAACGAGGTCACCGACGGCTACGTGGCAGACAACCTGCGCGTGCTTGCCTCTACCACTCTTTATCGGAATGTTGTCCAAATGAACATGCAACGTGAAGTCGTCATTCGGCGCGGCAACGGGTTGTGCCAGGGCCTGTTTTCCGGAGGTCAACTCGGTCCCCGCACCATCACCGCCCCAAATCACAATCTCCGTGAGATTCGACCCTTTCCTTAGTACTTCAATGATCCCGAACGTCACGTTCGGCGGACAGTTTGTGGAGACGGCTCTCGCAGATCCGTCGAAGTCCATGCCCACAGAATATTCTGTTCCGATTCGGATCGCGCCATCGGGGTCGGTAATCGCACCGACAAGACCTGAATCACCGGGACCGACATCGACCAACGCAGGGGGAAGTCCGCCGTCACCGCCGTCACCTGGGTTGTGTCCCTCTTTGTGCTTGGCGAATGCCGGCGAGTCTGGAGTTACCTCCGTGACTGCTTCGCTACAGGCACCGAGCCAGAGAAGAAAAACACTGGTGCATAGAACTGACACTAGAGTTTTCATTGCGATTGCCTCGAGCAAATATTTGTGGACATGCATTGTCTTACCTATCACGAAACAATCTTCGAACCCGTCACAAAGGTGGCGATGAGGTCGGAGTGTCCGGATATCAGCCGCATAACCAACCTTGGGTACCCTTCGCCCGGAGCGCCCTTCGGTTTGCAATGGTTGGAAAGATTTCGTAATGGTCCCGAAAATGCGTACTTCGGACCTCGATGACGGTGTTAGAGACAGTTTGGGGATATAGTGAAGCAGGGATCACGGAACCGCATCAGGGCCTAGATCGGCTCAACGCGGCTTTTCTTGCAGTGGCATGACGATGATGACACGAACTCGGCGGCCGAGCCTGCGAATGGCACGCTTTGCGGCAACGACCTCGTTTTTTGTGGGGGTTGCAACGGCCGTCAGCGGCCAGGACGCCAGATCGGTCAAGATCAACTCAGCCACGGCGCCATTGATCGACGAACGCGGCAGTCACGTTGCGTCAGGTGACCGGTTTGGACATTCGATCGCCGGGATTGGCGATCTGGATTTCGACGGCAACCCGGACCTCGTCGTGGGCGCTCCCGGTACTGACGGATCGAGTGGAGCCGTCTGGATTCTGATGATGCGCCAGGATGGCACCGTCGGGGGCTCGCGCCGACTAAGTAACGGATCGGACGGTCAACTCTCGTTGCGCGCTCATGACGGCTTTGGATCGGCAGTCGCTCACCTCGGTGACATCGACGGTGACGGCACTACGGACATTGCCGTCGGCGCCAACGGTGACGACACAGCCGCCACGAACGGAGGAGCCGTCTGGATTCTGTCAATAGACTCTGACGCCGCGATCGTCGAAAGCAAGAAGCTTACGGGCATCACGGGCGGTATTGACGGCAGTCGATCGGGAGGAATTCTGACGGCCATGTCCCACCCCGCCGCCGACCGTCATTTGATAGCTTTGGAGGGCGGATGCCTTTCTAATGGCCTGACGTTCCGATGCGCATGGATATGGCAGCTCACATCCGATGGAGCTCTCTTGAACGAGGTTAGCTTTAGCCCTAGCGGTTTACCCCAGATCCTATCGATGAGCTCCGCGGGCGATGTCGACGGCAACGGCGTCGATGACCTACTAGTCGGCCAGTTCATCAGAAACCGCGACGCTTCGGTCGGCGGACCAAAGATTCACCTTGCGCTTCTCAACAAAAATGGCGCTGTCAATGATTTGAGGATCCTCGATCCGAGGGACGCGCGATACCGAATCCTCGACGACAACACGGGACCCGCCGTAGATCCCCCTCCTATCGATCCTGATTCTGCCTTTGTTCCAAACGCGCTCACTCGCGTCGAAGATCTAAACGGAGATGGCGTTAGAGAACTCGTTGTCGGGTCGTACCTCGGAGGCGGAACGGTCTTCGAAGACCCGCCCCCAGAATCAATCCCGGGGACGCTGACGATCATGGTTCCCTTGGTGGAGAATGGCGTTGTCCGATCCACGCCGAGAGCCACGCGTCAGTTCGCAAGCGGTATTCGTCCATACGACTTCAACCACGATCGCTCCGACCGATTTGGTGTATCGGCAGCCAATATTGGCGATCTCGATCAGAACGGCACAGACGACCTTGCTGTCGGCGCTGATCGAGACGATGACGTCGTACCTGACGCCGGTGCAGTCTGGATCGTCATGAATCCACCCCTTCCCGTACCGACGGTGACAAGCCGTATCGGGGGCCAGTCACGACCAACATCCGGGGATGATGCACGCATAGTTGCTCTTGCCGAGAACCTGGCGTCTCCCATCGGCGGAGCTACGCTTCTCTTTCGTCGAGCCGGCGACGAGAGCTTCTTCTCGCTCTCAATGCAGGAAGACCAAACTGGGGACTGCCCCAAGACAAGACTTATTTTTAAGGAAGCCCCTTCGAGTCCATCTGAATCCCGAGACTGCTTCCAAGCGGTCATACCCGCGTTTGCGATCTCGGGCCACGGTATCGAGTACGTTGTGGAGGTCTCGTTGAATGTCGGGCCGGTCGGAAGAACCCCCGTCGTCGGTTTTCATTCCGTAAGCGTGCACCTTCCGGATGGGTACACACTTACCACCGAACCGGGAGCGGCGGCCGACGGCTACCACATGGTATCCTTTCCGATAGATCTCGAAGATTCAGGTGCTCTTGAATTGCTGGAATCAGGCCTGGGTCCATTCCGCAAGTCGAAGTGGCGCTTCTTCAGCCACGAGCCCGCTGGCCGCACGACAAACTCGGCCGCAGCGACATCCGGTACTCTTATCGAGGTTAGCGAACGCCCTCTCGAAATTGAACCTGGGAGGGGTTACTGGCTGCTCGTCAGGGACGAGGGGCGACTCATTCAGACCGGGCCCGGTCAGTCTGTGAATTCACCGTTTGAAACCGAAATCGGATACGGGTGGAATCTGATAGCAAGTCCTTTCGCATTCGATATAGCCCTCACACAGGTCGCTGCCTCGAGTGGTGTCGGATTAGAAGCGCTTCTCGAGCAAGGTCTGGTGGATATCCTGGCCTATGACGGCACATGGTCGTCGGACGTGGACTCATTGCTTGCCGGATCGGGCTATGCGATTTTCGTCAGCGAGTGTCTGGACGAAGCGGTCTGTAGCGAAGTCGTATCCGGCAAGCTGCAATTCTTCTCGAACAAGTCGGCCGTTCCGGGTGCAGCAACTAAAAGTACCGGACGCGGCGAGCCTGCATGGACTATCGCGATCTCGGCTTGGCAGGGTCGCGCTTCGGACGGTGATAACCTTGCCGGCGTGTCTGCCCTCTCAACTGTTCAATTGGATCCGCTAGACCGGCCGGAGCCACCCTTGATCGGCGATTATGTTTCTGTTTCCTTTACACACACGCAGTCGGGCCGGCCACAACGACTACGGCACGATATCAGGGCACCGAGCGATGGGTACGCGTGGGACCTCGCTGTGCAATCGCAGACGACCGCACCGGTGCGTCTTGAATTTGGCAATCTTGATTCGGTCCCGGCCTCGCTTGCCATCTGGATCTTCGATGAGGTTGCGGGGGTCCGGCAGAACCTCAGACAGGTGAGCGACTACAACGTGGCCGGGCCGGGTGATGGGCGTGTGCGATCACTCAAGCTCGTGGTCGGCGAAGCATGGTTCGTAGATTCGGAGCTGGGTGAAGCACCTTCACTGCCGCAATCATTGGAGTTAAGCCAGCCGTTCCCCAATCCGTTCGCGGGCGCAACCGAGTTTCGCGTAGGCATTCCAGCACTTCAGTCCGTATCCGTTGACATTTTGGACGTTCTGGGGCGTCGCGTTCGAACGCTAGCGCCGGAGCTCCGCTCGCGCAGCACATACGAGCCGTTTATGTGGGACGGCTTGACCGATTCAGGCCATCAGGCTGCAAGCGGCGTCTATCTTGTTCGCGTCGAGGGAGTCAAGCAGAGTCTCGTGCGAACGGTTACACTAATACGATAAAGCGTCACATCCGCACGATGCGTTCGCGCTCAAGTTCGAATACCCATTCACCTCCAGGTGGTTGGTCTCATGTGGACCTTCTCGGTCCGTCGACGTAGAGCCGGTCTGAAAAAAGCCGTTCACTGCTTGTGCCGCGAACGCTCGTCCGCTGTCTCTTTAATTTGACAATCCTGCTCGCGGTGGTTAAATGCGAGCAACGAGAGTCTCGAAAGGTCGTGGAACAGGACATTACAGGTAAACTTCGGGCTTACAGCAAAGGAGACAAGGAAGCCCTGGACGACGTCATGGCGCTAGTCTATGACGAACTGCGTCGGATCGCTCAGTCGCGACTTCGTCAACTCAGGCCCGGGCAAACGCTCAACACTACGGGCCTGGTTCATGAGACCTATCTCCGGCTCGCGAAGCTGAGCGGGCTGGAGTGGAGCAACCGTGGCCACTTCTTTGCTCTCTCGTCACAGCTTATGCGTCAACTCCTACTCAACTATGCTCGGGACCGCCGGACACAAAAAAGGGGTGGTGGGCGCCAACGTCTTGAGCTGAAAGAGGAACACCTTGTAATACCGGACGAACATGCTGACCATTTGCTTCAACTAGACGAACACCTTGCAAAGCTTAGCAAAAAGCATCCGCGCCAAGCCGCCGCACTGTCGCATCGGTACTTTGCAGGATTGAACCTGGCTGAAATCGCGGAAACCCTCGGCGTGTCAACATCAACCGTCGAGCGAGACCTGAGGTTTGGGCGGGCGTGGCTTGCACGCGAGCTTGCGGAGGAGTACTGACATGTAGCCCGAGATTGTCAGTTGAATGATTGATTTCCGTGACGCATTTGGGCAGATATCGGTGATACAAAAGTGACCGGGACATATTCTTCGAATTCATCGGTCGCGGTCTGCCGGAAACTGACGGTCAAGTGTTAGATGGACGAGAGCCAAAAACTCCGCGATCTGTTCGATGAAGCGGTCAAACTGCGAGGGACAGATCGACTGACGTTCGTCGACGACCAATGCGGTCACGACGCGTCGCTCCGCAGAGAGCTTTCCACGCTGCTCGAAGCGCACGACGCTTCCGATGAACGACTGCGCAAGTTTGAGGACCCTTTCGCGTCAACAAGCGAGCTGCCGAGGGGCCACAAGGTCGGCCACTACAGGCTGCTGGAACGACTTGGAGAGGGCGGAATGGGAACGGTTTACAAAGCGCGTGATGAGCAGCTCGACCGGGACGTAGCACTGAAATTCCTTTCGCCACACCTTCTCGGCGGAGCCGAGTCCAAAGCGCGTTTCGTTCGTGAGGCACAATCCGCGGCTGCTATAGAGCACCCCAATATCTGCCGTATCTACGAGATCGGCGAAACGCAAGATCGCCATCTCTTCATTTCGATGGCGTTCTGCGAGGGACAAAGTCTAAAGGCGCTCATGGAAGAAGGGCCGCTAGACCCTGCGATCGTCCTTGAAATCGCACCGCAGATCGTCGAGGGCCTGGCAAGAATTCACAGCAAGGGAATACTTCATCGCGATATCAAACCAGCTAACATCATTGTCGGCACCGACGGCCGCGTTAGGATCGTCGACTTCGGAATCGCGAGGCCGATAAGGGGCGGTGACCTCACGGCGCAGACCGTCAATCTTGGTACGCTGGCCTACATGTCGCCCGAACAGATCTCGGGTCGCGATCTGACCGAGCAGTCGGACATTTGGTCCGTGGGTGTGATGCTGTACGAGATGGTCGTTGGAAGCAGGCCGTTTCGGACCGACTACGAACAGGCGTTGATGTACGCCATTCTCAATGAAGATCCCGACTCCGTCACACTGGCACCGCCGCAGGTTACCGAGGAACTGGCACGCATCATCACCCGCTGTCTGGACAAGGATCCTGGCCGACGATTCGAAACGGCATCAGAGTTGCTTGCGGCACTTTACCGTGCGTCACATTGGTCAACCGACGGGGATGGCCGCAACCACGCAAGTTCAGGCCGTGTGTCGGGAGCGTCCGACTTGGCACCCGACGTCAATACGCAACTGAGGCTCTTCATCAGCTACAAAAAGGGAGCAGAGCCTGATGAGAGACTGGCAGGCGAAATCGTGGATGCGTTGGAGAAAAAGCACCGGGTCTTTACCGATGCGAAAATCCCGGTTGGAAGCCGTTGGGCCCGCCGGATCGAGGCCGAGATATCACAAAGCGATTGCTTGATCGTCCTTCTGTCCGGCGAGTCGGTCCACAGCGAAATGATCTTGGGCGAGGTCGAACTAGCTTCGCAGAACCACAGTTCGAAGGGACGGCCCACAATTCTACCCATACGGGTCCGGTACGAAAAGGAATTCGAATACCCGCTGGGCACCTATCTGAACGACCTGAACTGGGCGCTGTGGTCAACGGAAGAGGATACGGAGGAGCTTGTTCAGCGGTTGGTCGAGGCCGTTCGGGTCGGCCGGTTTGCAAAGGACGATCGCAGCCTGGCCGGCAGGCGATCGCGAGACACCGGACTCATTCCCTCCCCTCACGCCGCCGCCCAACCCATTCAGCTCGACTCGCCCGAAGGAACGATGAGTCCGCAGTCGAAGCTATACGTGGAACGACCGGCAGACTCGGTAGCACTTCAGACTATCGTGCGAGATGGCGTGACAATAACGATCAAGGGTCCGCGCCAGATGGGCAAGAGCTCCTTGTTGATTCGGACTGCCGCAGCAGCCGTCGAAGCGGGCAAGCAAGTCGTCTTTCTCGATTTCCAACTGTTTGGACACGCAGCGCTGCAAGATGCAGATACTTTCTTTAGAGAATTCTGTGCCCTGGTCAGCGACGAACTGGACGTCGAAGACAAGGTCGAAGAGTATTGGCGGCGACCCCTGGGACACAGCCAGCGCTGCACTCGATACCTCGCTCGTCACATTCTCAAGCAGACGGATGCAAGAATCGTTCTGGCCATGGACGAGGTGGAAACGATGTTCGATACCAGTTTTCGGTCGGACTTCTTTGGCATGCTCCGAAGCTGGCACAACGATCGAGCCATAAAGACCGACTGGCGAAGACTCGATCTGGTCCTCGTCACATCGACAGAGCCCTACCAGCTGATTGAAAATCTCAATCAGTCTCCTTTCAACGTAGGCGAAGTCATCGACCTTCACGACTTCGACGCTGCGCAGGTCGCTGAGCTAGTGTCGCGTCATGGTGATCCAATCTCGACCACCGATTGTGCCGAACTATTTGAGATGCTCGGGGGCCATCCTTACCTCACACGCAAGGCGTTGTACCTGATCGCAAGCGGTAGGGAGTCCTTTGACCAACTGATGCTTCGCGCGGCGTCCGACGACGGACCGTTTGGAGATCATCTGCGATATCATCTATTCCGCCTGCACGATCAAGAAGACCTTGTCGTTGGCTTGAAGGAGGTACTCACCGCGAAGTCTTGCAGGGACGAGTCTGTCTTCTGGCGTCTCCGCGGGGCCGGTTTGGTCAGCAGGCGCAATGGATCCGTACAGGCTCGCTGTCCGGTGTACGAAGAATACTTTCGGAGCCGCCTCAATGCGTAGATCAATTTACACGGTTGGAGGCACGGTCCAGGCAGGCGGCGGTCGCTACGTCGAGCGCGCGGTCGACGACGAGTTTCTAACGCTTTGCCGTGAGCACGAATTCTGTTACGTGCTGACAGCGCGGCAGATGGGTAAGTCCAGTCTGATGGTTCGGACCGCAGAGAAGCTGACCGAATCGGGTACGAGGTGCGCAATTGTGGACCTAAGTCAGGTGGGCGTTCTGGTGACTGCGGAAGAGTGGTATCTAGGAATCCTCACAGCGATCGAAGACTCGCTCGATCTGGATGTGGACGTGTACGAGTGGTGGGCAAATCTAAGACAGCTAGGCCTGGGACAGCGGCTGACGAGGTTTTTTCAGGATGTGGTGCTCCCGTCCGTCGATGGCGACGTCGTCGTCTTCTTCGATGAGATCGACAGTACCCTCAGCCTCGACTTCACCGACGACTTCTTTGCGGCGATTCGCTTCATCTATAACGCACGTTCAAACGTGCCCAGGTTTCGACGGCTGTCTATCGCCCTAATTGGCGTCGCGACGCCAAGTGACCTCATCAGTGACCCGACGCGAACGCCCTTTAACATCGGCCGACGCGTTGACGTGGAGTACTTCACTGCCAAAGAAGCGCGCCCCCTCGCGGACGGTTTCGAGGCTGGTGATGCGCAAAAGGGAGCCCTCCTGGACTGGGTACTGAATTGGACGTCCGGCCACCCGTTTCTCACGCAGCGGCTCTGCTATTCCATCGCCCATTCCACAAAGCCGGTTACGTCTAAGAAAGACGTCGACCAGCTTGTGGCCGATACGTTTCTAGGTGAGCGGAGCGAACAGGACAGCAATCTTCGATTTGTTCACGATATGCTGACGAGCCGAGCTCCGGACAAGATTTCTGTGTTGGCGATATATCGCGATGTGTTGTCGGGGCGCTCGGTCCTCGACGACCGCCAGTCGCAGTCAGCGACGCATCTCAAACTTTCCGGGATCGTGAGCAACCGGAACGGAAGGCTCACGATTCGAAACGAAATCTACGCCCGCGTTTTTGACAACGAATGGCTCCGTGATCAGCGGCCTGAACACTGGATAAAGCGCGTTCCGCCCGCCGTTATCGGCCTCGTCGCCGCATGTTTTGCGGCATTGATACTGCTCGGACTGGCGTTCACGCAGTACCAGAAGCGGGCAGAGGAAGAACGAAGACGCGAACAGCTCGACCTGTCGAATGCGCGATTAACCGAACAAGTGGCAGTGAGCGACTCGCTCAACGTGCGACTACGGATCCAGGCGGCAATTGCGGATTCTCTTCGATTCCAGGAAGCACTCGCTAACGCCGGACTGCGCACGCAGGCGCGCATCGCAGACTCACTCCGTCAAATCGAGCAGAGTGCAAACCTTCAACTGGAGGTGGAGATCAAGGAATCCGATTCACTTCGAATATTGGAATTCGAGACAAACCAACTGCTCTCCGAGCAGTTTGTGATTACCGACTCACTGAAGACGGTGGCGGAACAGCGGCTCGAAACCGCCCGCGAGGCACGCCTACAGACGATCAGCGTTGCGCTGGCACATGCGGCCAACCGTCAGACCAAACTGGGAAACCCGGATCTGGGCGCCTTGCTCGCCCGACAGGCATTCGAGTTTGGATCGCGCGGCAAGCAGGCATTCGTTGACCCGGTTTACGATGCGCTGCGACAGAGCCTGAATGCGCTTTCGTCAAACGAGGCACTTCGTTTAGGAGGACCTGCGGTGATCGCGGAGCATAGCGGTGGCGTTAGGGCCATCGCAAACAGTCCGTCGGGCGCGATGATTGCGTCTGCCGGCGACGACGGCGTTATCGCCATCCATTCCATCACCGGCAGCGTCCGGTACCTGGACGGCCATGACGGATCGGCACGTACACTAAGCTTCCATCCGACCGACGGCGTGTTGGCGTCCGGCGGCGACGACGGGACCGTCCGAATTTGGTCTGAACTCGACCGCCAATCTCCTCAGGGCCGGATTGCTCAGAAGACCGACGGGGCGATCTGGGCCGCTGAATTCTCGCCGGACGGACACGTAATCGCCTACGGTGGAGAAGATGGCGTCCTTGCCGTTTCAGACTACAGAGGCGACGGTCGTCGAACCGAGATTGACATCGGTCCTGCCAGGGTGCGAGACATCGCCTTCAGTCCGGACGGCTCGACCCTCGCTGTCGCAGGAGAAGATTCGAAGCTGCGACTGTGGAAATGGAGTGACGGTCAGGCGCTTCTAGAGGCCGAAATTCCAAACGTCCGAATACTTGCAGTCGAGTTTGCACCCGATGGCCATACTATTGCGGCCGGCGACGACGGTTTTTCCATCACGCTGTGGTCGTTCGACAGATCGTCGGACGAGCTCGTCCTCAGGCAGCGCATCAGTGGCCATGAAGGTCCGGTCTATTCGCTCGATTTCTCGCCCGACGGAAACCGCCTGGCGTCCGGCAGCGGAGACAAGAGCGTGCCAATCTGGGACCTCGTGAGTGGGGCCGCACCGATCCTCCTCGAGGATCACGATTCGTGGGTGTGGGCAGTAGCGTTCGATGCCAGCGGCAGCCGTGTCCTTTCTGGATCCGCCGACAGAAAAGTGCGCGCGTGGAACACCTTTCCCGACGACCTGGCAAGCAAGGTCTGTACGTCGACCGGGGGTAAAGAACTTTCCCGGGAAGAATGGGATTTGTTTGTCGGAAACGACTTCGCATTCGAAACAGAATATGCGCCGTGCGTCGAAGTGACGGCAGCATCCGCTTCTCATGAATAACGTTGACACAAGGACGTCTCCGAAGGCGCGTTTGCCGCGCATCCAAAGGTGGTCGGCGATTACGCTCGTCGCGCACGTCGTGCTGATTGTCGTTGCGCTTACGGGGCGTGCGCAAGCACCGGAGCCATGCACGGAAGAAGCGATCGCGAAGGCAACCACGTCGTACGACCTCGGGCGCTTTCGAGAAACGCTAGCGGTCCTCCGAGAATGTCCACCCGAAAACTTCTCCGCCAAACGCCACCGAGTCTCGGCGCATCGCCTGAGAGCCCTCTCCTTCATTGCCTCAGATTCGCTGACTCAGGCAAGGCACGCTGTGAGAGCTATACTGCGACACGACTCAAGCTTTCGATCCAATCCCGAGTTGGATCCACCGCTGTTCCACGAGTACGTACAGGACGCGCGACCCCGATGGTACAGTTGGCTGTACAGTGGAAACGAATGGTACAAATGGACCGGACGTGTGCTGGTTGTTGGCGGGATCGCGGCCGTGCCAATTCTGCTCACTCGCGATACTTCGGTGCCCGACTTGCCCGAACCACCTGCGTTTCCAGGACCGTAATTCGGCGTAGCACGGGCGATCGAAGACTCGGTTTCTCTGGCGCGACACGAGCATGTCCGTGGCTCTTGGCTGTTGCCGCCCTATTCCACGGCAACACTCCCGCATACGGTCAGGAACCACGTGTGACAAAAATCGGATCGGATGCGAATCCACCTGTCGATGTGACCGGGCGGCAACTGCAGAACGCAAACTTCTTTCGGGTTGCTGTAGCCGCATTGGGAGACTTGGATAAGGACGGTGTTCCTGATTTGGCCGTGGGGGCGCGCGGCGGAAACGATACCAAGGGCTCCATCTGGATTCTTTTTCTGAACTCCGACGGATCGGTCAAGTAGGCACGCATAATCAGCGAGGGAATCGGTGGTTTCGTCGGACCGCCAGGTCGTGGCGACTGGTTCGGATCTTCAATCGCCGTACTCGGCAACGCCGCTGAAGGTGAACTCGAGCTGGCCATCGGCGCAATGGGTGATGACGACGTTGAGGGCGGAGCCGGGGCCGTATGGATCGTTACTATTAACCAGGAGGGTATGGTGACGAAGCAGACGAAGCTAAGACCGCCCAGGCTCTTTGGGCGTGCAGGGGCGCACGGGCAGGCAGTTGGCTTCGGTCGGAGATCTTAATGCTGATGGCATGCTTGATCTCGCTGTGACGCTTAACCAGTGTACGACAACCAGGCACGGGTCCTGATGCCGGCGGCTACGGTCACGGATAAGGAGCGTGGTAGCTGGCGGGGGTACGGCGCTGTACGCGGGTGTGGCGCAAGGCGCCAGTGAGCTGCGTGAATTCCTCGACCCGCACCGGGTTAACCGGATAATACTCTTGTCCGACGGGCAGGCGAACAAAGGTCCGAGCTCACCCTCCGAACTCGGAAACCTGGGAGCGGCGCTGATCAGCGAAGGGATTTCCGTAACAACCATCGGAATCGGTCTCGGATACAACGAAGACCTGATGACACAACTCGCCCTGCGCAGCGACGCGCCAGCGTTTACGCCCCAACGTCGTCGTGCTTCTCGATCCCTTCAACAGCGGGAAAGGGCGCCGAAGCGACCGGGCTTTCTCCTGCTTACTACGGCTTCATCTCGAACCTGTGCACGGTACCTTCAGGCGCCTCGAACCGCAGGATGATCGGATCGAGCTGTCCGTACGACTTCACGTATTCGTCCACGATCGGCTGCAGGTCAAACGCGACACGCTGCTGAAACCATGCCGCACACAGCTCTCCTCTATCGTCGTGATCCAGGATAAGTCGGGCCTGCACCGGAAACGACTCCATAAATCCGTCGACCATGTATAGCTGCAGCGGATGGTCCGGACTGCATCCCGAGTAGCCAACGTGCAGATTAAGGACGCGGCGCTGAAGGCTGATTTCCAACAGAGTGTACGGATCGAGTGCAAGGCTGTCCAAGCTTCCGCTAACGAACCACACAGGTCGCACGAAGGGTGAGTTGACCCAACCGAAGTCGGCATGCAGAAAGCTCTGTGGCAACCCATCCGGGCCGGGCAGCAAGACAACCTCAAGCGGGTTGGAGGTCGTCGGTTCAACGGGTGCAAAAGTTGGCGGTGGAATAGCCCACAGATTGTACAGTCCCGGCTCACGAACACTAATCGAGTAGTTCCCGTCACCGTTGACGCCTACAGTCACGGAGTCGATCCCAGGCCCGGTGACGTTTACCCAACCGCCTCCGAACGGCGGCTCATTCGCGTCGCGGACACCGTTGCCGTTGGTATCCGAAAAGAACGTCCCGGCAATTCTCGGGCGGTTCGGTTGCATGCCGAAACGGGCCTCGACGTTGAAAGAGAACGAGACGTTGCCCGGATTGACGAACACCATCAGCTTTTCGCCGGATGTTTCGCCAGGTGACAACACCCCGTCATCGCCGAGCAGTTGAGAGTAACCATAGCCGAAACTGCAGCCGGTCGACGTGCCCACTCCGGTCGTGTCACCGCCCGATGTCGTCGGGCAGATGATCCAGTCCGCGAAGTCGAAGTGCGGAGTAACCGTTTCGGGGTGGAACCTATAGAGCACGAGTTCGGCTGGCGCATATAGTGCCCTGCTATCCACATTTCGGACGGCGACCGCAAGCCCGATCGAACCGTCCGGTGTACGATCGCGGACGAACCGGCCCAGAAGCTGGATGCGGACAGGCACTGCTTCGGTGCCCTCCACTTCCAGCGTCTTCAGAATTATCGACCCGGTTGATGGATCGATCTCACCAGAGAAAAGG
>JBFIPX010000068.1:0-14948 GCA_041609895.1 Rhodothermales bacterium | reverse complement strand
GAGGGAGAGGGCTTCTACATTCGGGACGGAATTGTCGTTATTGCGAAGAACGTGGCGATTCCCGAAGGGACAGTGATATGAGGTCGAGGCGATTGTAACTTTGTAGTCGCAGCGTGGGCTCGGCGACGGCGACCTTGGCATCCGGTCGTCGAACTCTCGTGTTCCATTCAGCAAATCCGGAATTATGATTCACCCCCGTTTCATACTGATTGCCGTTTCCATTCTGATGCTCTCTCTCGCCGGCTGTCGAACCTACGGAGACTACGGATCCGTGGATAAGACGGTCGACAAGATTTCGGAAGTAAACGAGGCATTCGCCCGGGCATATGATCGGGCGCGGACCAACGCAGAGTCCCTGCGGCGTGCGACAGTATCAACCGAGGCATTGGACCCGTACGCTGAAGAGTACGAGGCAATAGTTGCCGAGCATGGCCGATTGGTTGAACAGCACACTAAGGCCTTTGATGATCTGCCCGGGACCCTGTTTCGCTACAGCGCTTCGAACCGGCTGTTGGGTGCCATCGTGTCGGAGCAGAACTTGATCGGTAATCGATACGCGGAGGTGACGCGCCAGGCGGCCAGAGCTGTGGGACTCGAGTCATCGGATAGGCCGCGCCCCGCTTACAATTACGGTCTCGTTCCACCTTATTTCGAACGCATTCGCTATACGATCGGATCGCGCGAGCTCGATGACGTCCTCCGGCAGGCCCGTTGAAGTCGACCTTTTTTGGAGGATAGATTCCGGGCTCTGGTCTTGGCGCCCGGGAGGGCGTCACACTTTTTCGGACGAACGCGCAGGGGCGGCTGACGCAGGCCGGTCAGAATGGACGGCGGTCATGGCTCCGTCGGCGGTTGGCGCGACGTGATGGCCTCGTCGGACCGTTCAACGACGTAACTCGTCGCGACGGGTGGTTTGGCAAACATGCGCTTGGTCTCTCTCCAAGTCTGCTCGAAAAGTGCGCTGGACCGGTATTCGTCCAGGTGCCCCGGCGACTCCCAAATGCTATAGGTTGTGAATCGCGCCGGCTCATCGACGTCGCGCAGTAAGGTTAGGTGTCGGCACCCTGGGTATGCGCGAATGCGGTCCGAGACTGTATCAAACAGCCGCAAGAACGCTGCGTCGCAGTCCGGACGGAAGGTCATTGTTACAATTCTGATCAGTAGTTCCGGCATCTTCGGTCTATTGGTTCGAACGCAATATATGACGACCCACGTCGCAGCGAAGACAACCGTGCTGGTCACAACGCGAGACGCGAAGCTCGTGTAATCCCTGACTTTCCCTTGCGGTCGTGGGACGATCTCCGAGGAGTCCGAAATATCGTGTCAGTTCATCGTCCTCGGCCGACAATTTGGACAAGATGGTGAGGCCTCTTCGTACGGCGTGTCGCCGATCTTTCTCGCCGTAACGTGCCACGATGAGTGGCAGCACGGCGTTGATCATGATCCGCTGAGCACGTGCGGCTCCAACGCGAGCTGAGTGCGGAGCGGAGGGGCGTTCGAGTCGGTAATGGGTTTCCCAGAATTCGTCCAGCTGAGGATTCAGGAGAGCCAATATTCGACCGCGTATGAAGTCAGGATCGTTCGCAAGACTGACGCGGTCCAAGGAATCGTCGTTGAAGAGTAGTCGGGCAGAAACCAACGCAGACGCCTGGGCGATGCGCAGAGGCGGAAAATTGGACGGTCTAAGTCGGAAGAACTGCCACTCGTTGGGATTCATGCTCTGACGCTTTACCGTGTGGCGAACTATGTCAAATCGTTTTCGCAGATGCTCGACCCGCAGTCTTTCCACATCGCCAAATGTTTCCAAACCTTCGGTAGGAATGAGGCCCGCGATTCCCAAATAGAGGGCTTCGACGTCGAACGGCTCCGTCAATTGATCTGCGGCGTCGAGGGGAACGCGTTCTGCGAGTTCGAGCATCGGCGCCTCATTCTTCGAAAATCCGAGTGCGCCGAACACACTCTTGTAGAGTACGCTTGCTGCTTCGCTAGTGGCAAGTTGGGCAGTCATATTCACCGATCTGCGAAGAAGTCGCAGGCGAGACATTCGTTGCACTGCTCGCTCCTTTACCGGTTGAGGTATGCGCGGCCACTCTTTCTCGCAGACAATGGACCCGTGATCGCGGGTGCGAAACTGATGCAATAATTTGCGAAGCGATGTGCCCAGGTGTTTCGACAGAACGATCTCTTCGACGATCGTACCATCCGACCTAGAGACCGAACCTGTCCAAAGATCGGCAACCAGCGTGACGTGCAGAATGACGGAATTATAGTGTGGGTCGCGGTGATGGCCGTGCCGAAACCAATCCTCCGTTCGCACGTGGATTTCAACGTCTCCTACCCACTCGATGCTGCCAACCTTTAGTCTGGCGTTTACAAAGTCCGGTCCGCTATCGCGATTTTGGCGGCCTGGGTCACGCACGCGGACGGTTTGCCCGGTCACGCATCTGAGGGAGGTCGTATCAAAACTGCATTGTCTCCAGATGTCCTGAACGAAGTCCTCGGGTAACTGATCGAGGCGCATGCCAGGGTCGCAAGCAGCGATCGGGCGGTCAGATACGGTATCCCATCTATCACGGTAGATCGGAATGTGGTTTTGCAACGGTAGATAATGAAGCTTCGCGCGGCGGGTTTAGTCGTTCGCTTTGACACGTAGATGCCGTCGGGCATAACTCTTCGAGCGCTTGTTTCTCGGCAGACACAATATGGCGACTGTCGTTGGCCTCAGTCCGCGCTCTAGCCGGGCCGGGTCAGCACCAGGGTCGGAACGTCCTGACCGGAACGTGCGGCTCACACTTGTTCCGCCAGTGCATGGCGCATGCGCCGGCGCAGATCTGATGCTGCCGCCGCGGCAGCCTCTGCGTAGTCGCTTCCCGGAGAGGCGTACAGAATCGACCTGCTGCTATTGACGATGACCGGTCCATCGGAGGTATGTCCCGCCCGCAATACCGCCTTCAAGTCACCTCCCTGTGCACCAACACCAGGTACGAGGAACGGCATTTCGGGACATGCGGCACGAAGCTGTCCGAGCGAATTAACGTCGGTAGCTCCCGCCACCAAGCCGACGGTCCCCGGCGATCCATCACCCCATTCGCGGGCGCGGCTCGCTATATGACGGTACAGTGGATCGGAGGTTGACGGCCACAATTGCACCTGATCTGCGTCGGGATTGGAGGTGCGCCCCAAAACAAAGGCGGCCTTGTCGGGATACTGAAGAAAGGGGGCGACCGACGATTGTCCCATGTACGGAGAGACGGTGCAGGCGTCAAACGGGAGCTGCTCGAAGACCGCACGGGCGTAGAATCGGCCGGTATTTCCGATGTCGCCGCGCTTGGCGTCTGCAATCCGGATTTTGGAAGCGGGGATTTCGTCCGAAACTTCTTTTAGGAGCATCCATCCGGCGGGGCCCATCGCCTCGAAGAAGGCGAAGTTGACCTTAAAACAGCTGGCGTAGGGTGCCGTCGCTTTGATAATCTGAACGCAGAACTTCCGGGTTGCCGCTATCGGATCGGACGCGGCTCCGCTTGTCTCCGGCAGCCGGTCTGGATCGGGGTCGATGCCGACGCAGAGAAGCGATCCCGACTCGGCCGTCGCTTGGTGGAGTTTCTCGGGAAAGGGTACGCTCGCTGGCATGGGATATACGACGATTCGCGAGAAAGATAGCCATGGCAGTCTCGGATGTCTCGTTTCTTGTGAAATGGCTCGCGGGCCCGCTGAAATAGGAACAGGGTGAAACAGTCACTGTTGACAATGCAGGTCAAAAAAGCGCTTCCGGAACGCAATGAATTCTGTCCGCCAGAGCGCGTTGGTGGGGCAAAAAATCTGTTCAACGGAAGATCACATATAAAGCATTTTAACATTCTACGATAATGTCTAGCACAAGTCTGAGCAGCCTGAAGAAGGTATCTGAGCAGGACCGAAAGATGATCGAGGATATTGAGGTCATGCTCGGCCCGGAGCCGTCCGAGATGGGCTTCATCAAGAACCTCTTTTGGGGCCGCTTCAGAAGCGAATTGGTCCTTCCGTACCCCACAGTGACGCCGGAGGAACGGTCGAAGTGCGATGACTTGCTGTCTCGCCTTGACGACTACCTGCGAACCGAGCACCCTTCAATTGAGATTGACCAGAAGGAGTACATCCCGGATTGGGTCGTTCGCCGCCTTTTTGATCTGGGCGTCATGGGAATGACGATTCCCGAAGAGTACGGAGGTCTCGGGCTCGGAGTAACAAGCTACAATCGCGTGCTAGAGCGAATCGGCAGTTCGTGTGGATCGACGGCCGTAATGGTTTCCGCGCACCAGTCCATCGGTTGCAAGGCGCTGATGCTCTTTGGCTCCGAGGATCAGAAGAAGAGATTTCTGCCGAAAGTAGCCGGCGAGTATTTATCGGCGTTTTGCCTCTCTGAGCCTCAGGTCGGTTCGGACGCTGCCGGACAGGAGACGCGATGCGAGACTACCGAGGATGGCGAACACTTCATCCTGAACGGCGAGAAGAAGTGGAGCACGTCGGCTGCCACGGCTGGACTGTTTACGGTGATGGCGAAGCAGCGCATCAAGGATCGACGCACGGGCAAAACCAGGGAGGCGGTCACGGCCTTGATCTGTACGCCGGATATGGATGGCGTGGAGGTTTACGAGAACAACCGCAGCAAGACAGGGATTCGCGGCACGTGGCAGGGCCGGATTCGATTCACGAATGTGCGGGTTCCCCGCGCGAATCTGCTGCACAAGGAGGGGAAGGGCCTCAACGTCGCTCTCACGTGTCTCAACTTCGGTCGTTGTACGCTGTCAGCCGGAGTCACCGGTGCTGCGAAGAGAGCACGCGACCAAGGGACGAAGTGGGTACAGACCCGCTACCAGTTCGATCGCCCTCTGGCTGAGTTCGAACTCGTTCAGCAGCGCATCGCACGTATGTCGGCCCTTTGCTTCGCCATGGATGCGATGCTCTACGAGGTAACCGGTATGCTGGACCGCGGTGACGACGACATCATGGTCGAGACTGCTGCCTGTAAGGTGTTTTGCTCCGAGATGGGCTGGAGAGTTATCGACGATGCAATGCAGATCATGGGTGGAGAAGGGTATGTAACTGAAAACGAGTTTGAGCGACTGTGGCGCGACAATCGCATACACCGGATTGTCGAAGGTTCGAACGAGGTGATGCAGTCATTCATCTTTGCCTATGGGGGCAAACAGCTCGCAGAGCACATGCTTCGAATCCAGGAGGCATTTGGGTGGGATCAAGACGAATCCGTTTCTCAAAATGTGAACCGAATGCTGGAGAATGCTCTCGCTTCGGGCGTCCTCCGTAGAGGTTTGCGTCTTGGGGCCGAACTCTTCCTCGGGCTCAAGCCACCCGCCCCGACCGTCTATGGCGCGCATCCGTCCCTCCAGGAATTTGCGGATCGGCTCGCGTCACTCGTGCGACTGCATTCCCACTATTTCAAGCTGGCAAGCAAGTGGCACAGGGAAGAAATAATCTCACGGCAGGTCGTGCAGGCACGGATAGCCGACAACGCCGTCTATCTCTTCGCTCTATCGACATCGATCGCCAGGATGGACAGACTGATTCGGTCGGGCCAGCGAGGCGTCGCTTTCGATAGGGACAAGACCGCGTTCGTGCATGCCTTTGAGCTGTTCGAGCTGGCGATCCGGGATAATGCGCGGGCGCTAAAAGTCAACGCCGACGAATCGATGAGGTCGGCTGCGTCGGCGTCCCGACGGTACAACGACTCACTTCCGAACTCGGACTTCTACATCCACGAGTCGTCGCCTGTCGCTGCCGGAACTGGAAAGCAGATTCCGTTGGAATACATCAAGCAGTTCCCAGCAGACGGCCACGGCGGCGATGGCGCTCGCGTTGAGGCCCACTCTGGAAACGGTTCGGGTTCGGAATCCGTGGCGGCGAAGTAATGCGGCCAAGCTGTGACGGTATATGCGTCAGCAGTCGACCAATGCATCGACTAGTTGACGGCACTGCATCGACCCTCAACGAGGCCTGTCTCCGGTCTGACCGCCAGCGAGCAGTCAGAAACCAAACCTAGTTCCCGATTGCGCTCAGCCTGCAACCGGTTGTAGCGCTCTACCTTGCTTCGGAGAAGCGTGCTATCGGTTGTCTGGGTCGAGTAGACGAGATACCGCCACGGACCACCGCAAGGCTTCGAGCCAAAGGCAATGGTCTGACAGTAACTGGCGTCGGTCGCGTCAGCCCCGCCGATCAATTCCATAATCTCTGCCTCGAGTTTCGCGAGGTCGTCCTCGGACGGCCCCGACCGTCCCGGATCACAAAGGAACCCCGCGAACATCAAGAAAGTCGTCAAGAAGGCTGCGAGGCCGGCAGGCGCACGCGTGAAGAACTGCATACTGAGCCGCTAGCTGTTTATCGAACCAGTGCCATTTTGCGGGCTTCGGAGCCCTTATCGGTATCCAGTCTGTAAATGTAGACGCCACTCGGCAGGTTTCCGGCGTCAAAGGGCATTGTGTAGGCACCTGGTGCTTTTCGCTGATCGACGAGGATCTGAACGCGTCTACCTTGCATGTCGAAGACCTGCAAACGCACATGCGAGGCCTCGGTCAGGGTGTAGGTGATCATCGTGGTCGGGTTGAAGGGATTCGGGTAGTTCTGTCGCAACACGAACGATGCGGGAAGCGGTTCGGGCTCGTTGGCGGTTGGTGTTGCAGGGTCGGTCACGAAGCCGATACGCTCGAAATCGCCGGACAGCACGCCGGCTGTGTCAGCCGCGCTCAGGCCAAACCAGTCAGACAAGACCGTAGCGTAAACACTACGAAAGTCTATTGAGTGCTTGAGGTTGCCGTTCAAGTCGAGATCGGACAAGTCAGGTATGGAACCAAAGAGTCCTCCCTCCACTCCGGCGCCGAAAACGAATAACGGTGCCGCGGTGCCATGGTCCGTACCCGCAGATCCGTTCTGGTTGACACGACGTCCGAACTCCGAAAACGTCATGGTCATGACACGCTCCTGAAGTCCGTCTGCTTGCAGATCTGCGTAGAAGGTGCTCACGGACTCTGCAATGTATCGTAGGAGCGTCGCGTGTTGCCCGGCCTGGTTTGCGTGCGTATCAAAGCTTCCCAGCGACGCAACGTAGATTCTCGAGCCCAGTCCACCTTTGATCAGCTGTGCGATAACGGCAAGGTTGGAGGCGAGCGAATTGCCTGACGGATACTCAACAGAGTTGGGGCCGGCCGCGGCCGCAGCCTGGACTGCTTCCGCGTATTGAAACGAGTCATTGGCGACCGCACGAACAAAACTCATCTCCGAGCCATACGTGGTCGGTGGAACGCCAGCGGTGTCGTACACAAGCCCGGTTTCAGCGATCTGGGAGAATAGCGCAACGCTCGACAGGCTCATTCCCATGTTTGCCGACGGGCCCTGAAACATCATCGAAGAAACGCCACCTATCTGGACGGCCAGCGGGAACTCCGGAGGCTGCTCGCCGAAGTCGGGAAATTCAACATCCAGGTAGCGGCCCGCCCAACCTGTGTTCAGGACCGTCTCCGAATCGCTGGCAGATACCCATATGTCCGTCGACCGGAAGTGGGACAGGTTCGGGGACGGATAGCCAACACTCTGCAGGACGGCCATGTCGCCGTTTCCGTAGAAGGACTCAAGCGGACCGAGTGACGGATGGAGTCCGAGCTCCGTTGATATAGGGATGGTGTCGAGCTTGGGTATGCTGATTCCGGGTCGAGCGTTGTAGTAAAGGTCGTCTTCGACTTGCACGACGGTGTTGAGTCCGTCGTTGCCCCCGTTGAGTTGGATGAGGACGAGAATGCGGTCCGTCTCGATCTGGCCGAGCGCCTGGAGAATCGGGTTTCGACCGTAGGCGGTAACCGGCAGTCCTGAAATTGCGAATACGCCTCCGGTTGTCAGTCCAAGCGACGTCAAGAAATCGCGCCGCGACCATGAAGCGTGATCTGTGCTATGCGCCTCTCCGTGCGCCAGGCAACTGCCGTGTCTCGGTGTCAGAATCTTCTTGTTGTCCATGACGGTCATCGTTCACGGTCCGATCAGCTAGGTCAGCTGGAACTCGGGCAGTTGGAAGAGAAACCGGAGGTAGAGGTAGATCCGAAGGTTGGCGCCCGCCTCGTACAAGTACCAGTCGTGCCATGGCAGGCCAGCCAGGAAAAGCTTGGCGAGATCCAATACGTACTCGGGGCCATTCAGAAACTCATTCGGAATCGGGTAATTGACGAGGTCACCGGAGAACTCGCCTTCAACCGGCGGTATGTCAAGCTCAGCGACGGGTACGGGCATGAAATGGTCGGCCAGAGCCAACGGCAGTCGGAACGCGGCGTGAGGATCGTTCGGGTCGTGCACCGACTGGGCAAGAGGGATCAGGTCGACAAGATCGGTGCCCGTACCGTTTGTCATCAAGAAGTCTGGGCCGAGCCATCGAATTGGAAGCGTCGTTGTATTCACCCATGCATGGTGCCCGGGCCATCCCGCCACGTTCGGCGGGTTAAGTACGACCTGCTCCATGAAGAATGACAGCAGCGCTGCGTTCGTAAAGATTCCTACGGGGAGGGGCGCGGCAGACTCCGTCAGCAATCCGGTTACGAGTTCAGCTGGACTCTTAACACGGGCGCCAAAGACCGCAGAATCGAAAAAGTGAGCGCTGCTGAGTAACGTCTCCAGCGGCGCCGCAATGCGGAAGTCGTTTTGCAGGAGTATCTGTGCCAGCTCGCTGACAGTGGCTTCGTCCGGCACGTCGTACACGAACTCGCGGTAAAGCTTGCGGCAAATGAACTCGGCAATCTGAACAGACCGTTCCTGAAAAATGATATCGACTACATCATCATAGCCGTAGGGGCCAGTCTGGCCGAGGAAGGTCTTGTTCGCCGAATCAAAAAATATGGGGTTGAACGACGACTCCAACGTGAAGAAGTCAACCTTCCAGCCGGTCAACGCACGAGCAATTTCCTGTATGTCTGCCTCAGTGTAGTTGGCTGTACCGCCGGAATCCTGTGGGCCCATCGTAAACAGTTCGAGGAGTTCTCGTGCATAGTTCTCGTTGGGCGCCCCCACCTCATTTTGTGTTCCGTTTAGATAGAGCAGCATTGCCGGGTCGATTCCAATCGCGCGAACGAAGTCTCGAAAGTCACCGAGGACATGGGTGCGGATGAGCGTGAGGTACCGGTAGGCGAACGCGGCGAGAAAATATGCGCCGGTAGATGTCACGAAGTGGTTGTGCCAGAAAAGGGTGAGCCGTTCGCGGAGTCCTGCGGAGTACATCAGCTCAAACCACTCGTAGCGGTAGTCAACGAGCCATTGGTTGTTGTCGGTAATGAAAGCCTGAAACTCTGGCGATTCGGGGTTTCGATTAGGAGGAGGTGTGTTCGCCCAGGAGGGCGGGTCGGGTAGTGCCAGATTGGCGGCGTCGGATACCAGTCCGGCCGCAGCATCGGCTGCGGAAACACCGACGAGGTTCGCTACGCGGCCTGGTGCAGCACCGAAGCCAGTTCGTCGTAAAAGGTGGGCGGCGCTCACTTCGTCGAGAGGCTCCGTGTAGGGTTCGAGGCCGGCCGCAATGTCCAGCGGCTTGGCAGGCGAGGGAGCCGATCGCCCATCGGCGGCAATCGAGTCGCTGATCTCGGGTAGCGGCGCGGCCAGGATGCTCGTGCGCGCCAACTCGTTTCGAGGCCCCGCGGTGAACTGACTAATGAAAGATCTACGGTCCATTGCGGTTGTCGATGGTTCCGAGTATGCGCTTTGTGCCGGCAAGCAGCCAGCCTGTTGTTCCGAGCTAATGAAGAGCCCAGGATTGACTATTTCTGGCCGTCCTGCGGTCGTTCGTGTGTCTGTTCTCGGCACGAACCCTTACGAACGTAAGGTCCGCAGCTTGAATCCGGGTATCAGTGGATCTGCGCGAAGTCCCGTCCTCGCGGTCCCTCTGCCCGTAGTGAACCTATGACATGAACCTCGCCCGCATGTCACGAAATCGTCACAATTCGATCCCTAATCACCACGAACTAGTCAGTGGGAAACCATACATAGGATCCGTTCGAATCGATGTATCCGTATTTCGTGCGTTCACCTACGAGGACGGTGACGCGGCCGATTTCGTTATTGAAGTCGCGGACGTCATCGAACTGCGCTTCGGTAATGTAATCGCCCGACCGGTTGATGAAGCCCCATTTGCCGTTCGCCATGACGGCCGCAACGCCGTCGGAAAAGCGACGAGCCTCCTCGAAGGCTTCCGGGATCGCGACGTTTCCTCGATCGTCGACGTAGCCCCACGTGTTGCCGTCGCGGCGCACCGGAGCAAGCTTGTCCCCGAAAGACCCGGCGCTTATGAACTGCGGACTTATGACCGTCTTGCTTCCGCGGTCAATATATCCCCACCTGTCCGATATCTTTATTGCCGCCTTGCCTTCCGAGAAGGCTTGAGCGGAAGCGTATTGGGCCGGTATTACAGGATTTCCGTCGCGGTCGACGAACCCGTACGTACCGTCGCGTGCTTCGTAAAGCGCCACACCCTCGGAGAAAGAAGCATTCTCGTTGCTGTCGAACTCTGGTGTCTCCGAGGTGCGAACGATAACGCCCGACTTGTCGATGTACTCATAGTTGTATTCCGGGGTTCGAACAAATGCGCGGCCCTCCGAGAATGCGCTGGCGCTGACAAACATCGGATTGATAACTACCGTGCCGCTGCGATCAATGTAGCCCCATCGACTGTCGATGCGAACCGCCGCGAGCCCGTCGGAAAATTTTCGCGCGTCCTCGAATCGGGGGTCGATCACAAACTCGCCGCGCTCGTCGATATAACCGTACCGCGACGACGTCCGGGCGGCAGCGAGTCCTTCCGAAAAATCGCCGGCCGAGCGAAAGTCGGGCTCGATACGCATGCGACCGCTGTGGTCGATATATCCCCATTCGCCCTTGAGGAGCACGGGGAGGAGTTGCACTTCTCTTGCGTCGTTGGAGTCACCAACGCCGGGCAACGCATCGCAGCCCGTCGTCAACGAAGCGACGACAAATAGTGAAACCGTGAGTAGTACTAAACGAGCACCGCTGTGGGAATGCCTTTTCATTTTTCTGGTCTTGTTCAGTTGGTGGGGTACCAGATGTAGTCTCCGTTCCGGTCGATATATCCGACACGTTCCGATTCGCTGTTACCTGTCTTTACGCGGGCTATCCCTCCTTTGAACTCCTCGGCCTGGTAGAATGCGCGCTCGATCGATATCGTCCCGCTCTTTCGGCTCACGTAGGTCCACTGGTTGTTAAAGCGTACCGCGGCCAGGCCATCGGAAAACGGCCGGCCCTCTCTGAACTGTTCCGAAATGACCATTCGACCAGACGTGTCGATGTAGCCGATGAGTTCACTGCCAACGGCCGCGAGGCCTTCAGAGAATGGGCCAGCAGATTCAAACTGCGGAGTGATTGCTGGTGAGCCGTCGGTATCCAGATAGCCCCAGCCGCTTGCCGTTGCAAAAGCGGCAAGGCCCTCCGAGAAGTCTCCCGCGAACTCCATCGCAAAGGAGGGATTGATGACGACATCACCTCTTCTGTTGATGTAGACCCAACCGTCCACGTCCTCGACCGCGGCGAGACCCTCCGAGAAAGAGCGGGCGTCACTGTATAGAGGAGGGATCGCCAATGAGCCGTTAGTGTCGACGTATCCCCACTGTCCGTCGACGCGCACCGCGGCGAGTCCCTCTTTAAATTGTCTGGCGACCTCAAATTGTGGGGTGATGGCCTCGTTGCCATTCCTATCGATGAATCCGTATGTACTTGACTCGGCACCACGCACAGGGGCAAGCCCCTCACTGAATGGACCTGCTAGACGGAACTGCGTCGGAATGACGAGCTCACCGGCCTCGTTCACGTATCCCCAGTCCGTTCCAGTTTGTACCGCGGCCATGCCGTCCGAGAAATCCTCGGCTGCATCGTAAGCCGGCACTACGGTAATCCGGCCCTCGCTGTTGACGTACCCCCATTGACCGTCCACTTGTACGGGGTGAAGGTTCGGTATCGCCGAATCTGCGGATTCATCTGAGGCAAAGAAATCGCATGAAGACCACAGCATGCCGAGCGCGATAGCGGCGCACGCTCTCAGCAATGCCCGTGACTTGACACGTGTGGATTTGTTGGTGGGGTTCATCTCTCCGGTCCATTATGTGGGGTTAGGGTGGTGAGACGCCGCGGGAAGTCGATCGCGGCTCTATTTTGCCAGCGTCATCTTCTTTGTGATGATTCTGCTGCCGGCATCCAATCGGTAGAGATAAGTGCCGGAGGGCAGGTTGGCAGCGTTGAAGCGCAGCGAGTGGGAGCCCGCCTCCAGGCGCTTCTCCACGAGCGTCGCTACCCGGCGGCCGTGCACGTCGTAGACGGCGAGCCGTACGGGGCCGCCCTGAGCAAGATGAAAGCTGATCGAGGTAGTCGGGTTGAACGGGTTGGGATAGTTCTGACCAAGCGTCACATCACGGGGTAGTTCGGTTCGGTCGCGGCTGACGGTCGTACGATCTCCGACGAACTCGAGGTGCGGGAATGAACCGCCGAGAACCGTGTCGACGGTTTCACCCGGAAGACCAATCCAGTCCTGAAGAAGCGTCGAATAGACAGATCGATAATCCGTCGTAAACATCGGATCGTTGCCGTCCAAGTCGACAAGGTTTGATTGCGACCCATAGGTGCCGCCATTCAAGCCGGCTCCGAACAACATCATGGGCGCTCCCGCGCCGTGATCGGTTCCCCCCGATCCATTCTCGGACAAGGTTCGGCCGAATTCAGAAAACGTCATGACTACAACGCGGCGGTCGAGTCCGTCCTGCGCAAGATCCGCCATAAATGCCGCGACGGACTGAGCAATGTCCGACAGGAGGGAAGCATGATCTCCTTGAATTCCTCCCTGGCTCGAATGCGTGTCGAAGCCGCCTTTGCTTACGGTGTATACATTTGTCGGCAGCCCACCCCGCAGCATGCGCGCGACGACGGCAAGGCTGGTCGACAAACTGGAGCCCGGATACTCTGCCAGGTTTGTGCCGGCGCTTGAGGCGTTCTGGACCGACTCGACGTATCGAAAAGAGGCGTTGGTGACGCTTCGGATGAATGACAGCTCCTCTCCATATAGTGTCGACGGTACGTTGTCCGTGTCGTAAAAGCCTCCCTGTTCGACGAATCTCTCGAGATCGCTGGCATCGGAGAAGGTTACAGCCACGTTACCTGCAGTACTCTGGAATAGGGTTGCTGGACCGCCGACGCGAACGGCAAGCGGGTAGTCGAGCGGGTTACTGAAGAAATTTGGATTGTCGTTGAGTAGGTACCTTGCGAGCCAACCCGTGCTTTCAGGCGATCCCTGGTCGCGGGCTGTTGACCAGTTGACCGTGCCCTCGAAATGACTCCGCGTTTGATTGGGATAACCCACGTTGTGCACAACGGACATCTTCCCGTCCATCCAGAGCGACTCGAGCGGCTGCAGGGCAGGATGAATACCGGTTTCGGGGTCCAGGAGAATCGAACTGGCCTTCGGAATTGCGATCGTGGGACGTTGGTTGTAGTAGATGTCGTTCTCCACCGGGATGACGGTGTTGAGTCCGTCGTTTCCGCCATTCAACTGAATGAGAACGAGGATGCGATCGGAGCCGGCGTGCTGTAGTGCGTTCAGCAGACTCGATTGACCAAACGCCTGAACCGTATGGCTGCCGACAGTAAGTATTGTGCCCGCGGTGGCAAATCCCATCCTCGTCAGGAAGTCACGTCGCGACCATGCATCGTGGTCTCTGTCGTGGGCATGACCGTGATGGAGGCACGCTCCGTGACGATAGTGTTTTGCCGGTCTGTCCTTTCTGTGCTTCATGGTGGATCGAAGTCGGGATGTCAGGTCAGCTGATACGCGGGGAGTTGAACCAGGTAAGTCAGGTAGGCGCGAAGCAACTGCCGCGCCGCGACCGTCCGTTGTGAGTTTCCGTCCGGAGAACTCGGCCACTCATTAAACGGCGTGCCGTCCAGCAGTATCTTGGCCAGGTTCTGCTCGTGGGAAGGAGCGTTCTTCACTTCTGATGGGAGAAGGTCCGGGTCTCCCGCAAACGGCTCCTCGATTTCTCGTATGCCCGTTTCTGCGAGCGGGATCGGAACGAAGGCTGAGGCCAGGTCGACGGCTATTCGAAATGGATCAGACGGGTCGGAGATTTTTGAAACCAGTTCGAACGGATCGTACGCTGCTCCTTCTCTCTCGTAGATGATGTCTCCGAGCAGCCTCCAGCGGTCGGGCAGGGTACTGGTTGTCAACCATGTGTGGTGTCCGGGATTACCACTGGCATCGGGCGGATTGAATCCTGGCCATCCCGCTACGTTAGGCGGGTTGAGCAGCTCTTCTCCGAGGTTGATCGCGGCCAGCGCATCTCTTACCCGGTCCCAGAGTGTCGTAGTGACTACGACTTCTGCCTCGCGAATGAAGCCCAAGAGGAATTCGACGGGACTCTTGATCCGTGCGCCGATCACGGTGGCCCTATAAAAATGAGCACTCTTGAACAGCTTCCGTAGTACGGGGACGATTTCGAAGTCTGCGGCAAGAAGCTCGGACGCAATAGTGCCAACGACGGCCTCGTCCGGGACCGCGTGCACGAAGAAGGTGTAGAGTTTGCGTCCGAGGTAGTGAGCGATCTCGGTCGATCGCTGAGCGAACACGACGTCGACAACTTCGTGGTAGCCGAAAGTGCCAGTTTGGCCCAGAAAGTTCTTGCTGCCGGTATCGTGCCTTTGCGGGTCAAACGAAGCCGTACGATTGCTTGCTACAACCCATCCAGTCAGCGCTCTCGCGATCTCTTTGATATCGTTCTCGCTGTAGTTTTGACTGCCGTTTGGAGCGTATTGCCCCATCGTGAAGAGCTCTAGTAGTTCGCGAGCGTAATTCTCGTTGGCGGCACCGGCCTCATTCAGGTAACCATCGAGATAAAGGAGCATCGAGGCGTTAAGACCGATGTCCCGGATCAGGT
>JBFIPX010000067.1:0-15046 GCA_041609895.1 Rhodothermales bacterium | reverse complement strand
TCGACAACGACAGGTTGAGCAGCAGGTCAAGGGCCTTGGCTCCGGATTTGTGATTTCGCCCGATGGTTTCATTGTCACGAACGACCATGTGGTCGGACGAGCAACCAAGATCACAGTTTCGTTTCCAGACGGTGAGACGTACGATGCGGAACTTGTCGGTACCGACGAGGCTACCGACATCGCCGTACTGAAGATCGAGCCAGAGACGGATCTGCCCTACCTATCCTTCAGCGACCTCGAGCAACCCATAGTGGGCGAATGGGCCATCGCCCTCGGAAATCCTTTTGGCCTATTCCAAGCGTCCGAGCCGACAGTCACGGTCGGCGTGGTTAGTGCCGTCGACCGAGATTTCTCGGTCCAGCAAGGACGCATCTACAGAGACATGATTCAGACCGATGCGTCGATCAACCGCGGAAACTCAGGCGGTCCACTTTTGAACGCCGTCGGCGAGGTGATCGGCGTCAATACCTTCATCTACACAGAAGGAGGCGGCTCCGTGGGATTGGGCTTCGCCGTTCCATCGGGTAAAGCGCTTCGAATCATCGACGAATTGAAAGAGCGCGGGTCTGTCGACCGCTCTTACTACACAGGCTTATACGGTATAAGTGTCGACGCGCGAATAGCGCGGGCCGTCGGCCTCGATGCGGCTCTTGGTGTATTTGTTCAGGATGTGGACCCGAACTCGCCTGCCGAGCGCGCTGGATTTCTCGCCTACGATGTAATCGTAAGCGTACAGGGAGAGCCTGTTGCCGACCGGAATGACTTCGTGGCGCGTATCTACGATTTCCGACCCGGCGACACGATTGAGCTCGACGTCGTTCGAGGAGGGCAAGTTCGCAGACTGAACATGCAGATCGGGCGCCGCACGGGATAGGCAGGGACAGATGAATATCGATTCCCTGCTTCGGCATTTCGTTCTGGTTGGCGTCGCAGCCATCTTCACACTCGCGATCTCAGGATGCCTTCCGTCATCCTGCAACCGAGCCGAGTCGCGAGCAGTTACCCCGGCCGACTCGACCTCGCGGTCCCTAGCCGCGGAAATGCCAGTAGACACCCTGTCACTGGTCTGGTCGTCCGGCGGACCGGCCGAAGCAGTATTCAATTACCCGCGAACGCTGCTCTTCGATGATGAGGGAAGTCTCTGGGTGTCGGACTCCGGAACGAATACGGTCATTCGCTTTGGAGCTACCGACGACTCCGTCGAGATCTTTGAAAGCGAGCTGTTTACCTATCCCTATCTCGCAGGCTCCACTCGTGACTCAGTTTTTGTTTTCAGCGCGGGCCGCCAGCGCCTTCAGGCAATAGTCGGCCGCGAAATCAAGGACATTCTGGCGACGCCTTCGCCTCCGAAGGCCGGCTTACTGCAATACGTTCACGTCACGCCGAAAGGCGACATGTTTGTCAAGCTGCTTGGGAATGATTTCGAGCCCTTCGTCGCAAGACTGGGCCGCGACGGCGAGGAGATCTGGCGCCACGAGCTGGACCGACCTCTCTGGACGTTGGCTGGCAACCTCCGAAGCTGGGGCGATACGCTCTTGAGTCTTCGTGGCTATCAGCCCTCGATCGACCTCCTTCGACAGGACGGCAGCGCCGATTCTCTGCGCCTCACAGGCTTCGATTCTCCGATGCTGGCCCGCACCCGACTTTTTGCGGCCGGGAGCATTGACCAACCCCCTATGCTGTCGGCGGGCGCTTCAAGTCGGCAAGACGAGTTGTTTGTGCTAAACATGCGCCCCGGCTGGCTGCGCGTCGACGTGTACGATCGAGGCGGGCGGCTGAAGGCCATTCTTACGCAGCCGGATCCCGGCTTCAACAAGCAGTTCTATCCGACGGACATCGCTGTCAGTCAAGGTGACGGTACCACAGATATTGCCATCTCGGTCGTGGAGCCGCACCCACGCGTCGACCGTTATCGCTGGCGTCGATGAAGCCGGAGGCAAGCCCTGGTCGAGACCAATACCGGTTGCGGGAACTGCCAAAGACACGTCGCGTGCTACTCTGCCCCTAAATCAATTGGCTCGATATGAACCCGATCGTCCGGGATGCAAAAACTTTAGGAGACCTGAAAAGGCTGCGCTACGTGACCAGAACGGTCAAGGATGAGTTGCGCGTCAACCTTATTCAGCGACTTCAGCAAGGCGAGGAAGTGTTTCCGGGAATACTTGGCTTCGACCAATCCGTGAAGCCCCAAATCCATAATGCGATTCTCGGCCGCCACGACATGATTCTCCTCGGGCTCAGGGGACAGGCCAAGAGCCGAATCATACGGATGCTGCCGACCTTGCTGGACGAGTACGTTCCCGTGATCGAAGGTAGCGAGATTAATGACGACCCCTTCAATCCAATCTCGAAGTTCGGGCGCGGCATCATCGAAGAGATGGGCGACGACACCCCGATTCGATGGCTTCATCGGTCCGAACGTTATGGTGAGAAGCTTGCCACCCCCGATACGACGATGGCCGACCTGATAGGCGACATCGATCCGATCAAGGCGGCCAACAAGCGACTCACGTACGCGGATGAGGAGGTCATTCACTTCGGGATCATTCCGAGAACAAACCGGGGAATCTTCGCCATCAACGAGCTACCCGACCTGCAACCCCGAATCCAGGTGGGTCTACTCAACGTGATGGAAGAGCAGGACATCCAGATACGCGGCTTTAACGTCCGGTTTGCACTGGACGTGATGATGGTCTTTACTGCGAATCCAGAGGATTATACCAATCGGGGTAACATCATCACGCCGCTGAAGGATCGAATTGACAGCCAGATCATCACGCACTATCCGCGTGCGATCGATACGGGAATCGAGATAACACGCCAGGAAGCGTGGGAAGACAGGGACGGATGTGCACCAGCAGTGACCGTCCCCCACTTATTCAGGGAAATCATCGAGTTTGTGGCCGTCGAGGCAAGAAAAAGCGAATATGTTGATCAGAAGTCGGGAGTCTCCGTCAGGCTGACGAGAGCCGCACTCGAGAACCTCGTGTCGGCTGCTGAACGTCGCGCCATCATTAACGGCGAGGCATCGACGGTAACACGAATCTCCGATCTGTTTTTTCTTGAACCGGCCATTACCGGGAAGGTCGAGCTGGTTTATGAAGGTGAGCAAGAAGGAGCGCAAAACGTTGCGCGCATGCTGCTTGGGCGCGCGGTCAAGACGGTCTTCAGTCGTCATTTCCCGAATCCGTCAGACAAGGATGCCGGCCGCTCACCCTACCAACCGATCCTGACGTGGTTTGCGCAGGGTAACAACGTCGAGCTGGCACCGGACTTGAGCATTCAGGACTTTGTTTCCAAGCTCGATTCAGTCGCCGGCCTGCGCGAGTTCGTTCGCAAGCATTCGGCTCCGGATTCGCCGGAGGAAACAGCCGTGGCTATGGAGTTCGTGCTCGAAGCCCTTCATCAGCATTCACTGCTGGGCAAGGACTTCCTGCATGAGGGCCAAAAATATTCCGATATGATGGGCTCGATGCTGTCGTCGCTTGGCGCTCTTGACCAAGATGACGAGGCCGAAGACTATGACGAGCCATACTAGCGAACACGCCAGAGCAGGGGGATGAACGATCGCTTCATCGTAAGAGACGCAACGCCCGCCGATGCGACCGAGCTATGCGTGCTGATCAGAGAATTAGCCGAATACGAGCGGCTTTCTGAGCACGCACAGCCTGATCCAGTAAAGCTGGCGCGCCACCTTGGTGAGGCGACTGGTCCTCGATGCGAAGCACTTTTGGCGCTGGATGCAGCGGGCGGGTCGGCCGGTTTTGCCTTGTATTTTCCGACCTACTCCACCTTCTTGACAGGTTGGGGATTGTATTTGGAAGACCTCTTCGTGCGGCCTTCGTTTCGGGGCCGCGGTATTGGTCAAGCACTTCTGTCGACGGTGGCTCAGCGGGCCGTGTCCCGAGGAGGCGATCGACTGGACCTTAGTGTTCTGGATTGGAATGAACGCGCGATCGATTTCTATCGTAAGCACGGGGCCGTCTCGATGGACGATTGGACCACGATGCGTTTCACCGGCTCAGCGCTGATCAACCTCGCGCAGCACGATGCTAACGCGTCGAAACAATCTGCCCCTGGGGAGTGATGCGTTCCCCGGGACCAGGCCTGCGCGTCGGGAACTGTCCTATGGGAACGTTGGGGTCTCGATCTTTTGCCACATAATGCGTGTGACTTCCATGCGGGACTTCGAAGTAATGCTTGCTGTCGAATACGCCAAGCGAATCGATCAGTGCAATGGCGAGAATCGCCCCAAGCACGATATACAACCCCATCTTCAGTTTAGGCTTCATAACTGTTCCTCTTCAGCCTCGGGCAACACCATCGTATACTGACTCTGCGAAGGGTGTTTCCCTCCATGGGGTCGGTTTTTGGTACTACTTGATCCGACTTGGCAACATATTCTCACTTCCTTCACTGCGGCGGTTTCTTGCGCTGTGTCTGCTGGCCTTTTCACCGATGGGCTTCTCTGTCGCCTCGGCACAGTGGGCGAGCGTTCGGGGCCGCGTAACGGACCTTAAAGACGGCGAGCCGCTGCCAGGTGTTCACGTCGTGATCGGCACGCCCGGATCCTCAATCGGGACGATCACGAACCGCGACGGATACTACATCGTTGCAAGAGTGCGGCCCGGCGAATACGAAGTCACGTTCTCGTACGTCGGGTATTCGTCGGCCTCCCGGACAATCTCCCTCGACTTCGACCAGGTGAGGCACGTCAACGTGTCTCTCGAGCCTGACCTGACAACATTGAACGAAGTCGTAGTGGAGACGGCGAGACCTGACCATGAACACAAAGGGTCTGCCGGATTCCTCACCGTCCGCCCGTCGGACTTGGAGCGAATCCCGTTACCTGGCCTGTCATCTGATCTCGCCGGCTACCTGACATCGGTACCGGGGGTTATCACCGCCGGAGATCAGGGCGGACAACTGTACGTACGCGGCGGGACACCGACGCAAAACCTGTTCCTTCTCGACGGTATCCCAATCTATCAGCCGATGCACATTGTCGGCTTTTACTCGGCATTTCCAGCAGAGATTGTGTCGTTTTCCAATATCTACGCGGGCGGCTTCGGATCGCGTTATGGTGGGCGGCTCTCCTCGGTCGTCGATGTGTCCAGCAGAAATGGCAGCAAACGTCGGGTCGTCGGAGCAGCGTCTATCGCCCCTTTTCTGGGCTCGGTGCGGGCGGAAATCCCGCTCCTGAAAGACAAGATATCCATCGTGGCGTCGGTCAGGGAGTCGGTTATTGAAAGAATCGCGCCGGAGGTTTTGAGTGAGGAGCTTCCGTATCGCTTTGGTGATCGGTTCGCCAAGTTCCACGCGTTTCTCAATGAAACGAGCCATGTTGCGATTACGGCGATCTCGACTACGGATCAGGGAAACATCGCGGGGTCAACCGGCCTGGCAAACGACATCCGATGGGAAAACAAGGCGGTTGGCGCCCGCTATTTCTATCTCGCCCAGACCTTCCCGGTCCTTACGGAACTCCTGGTGTCCGTCTCGAGCTTCGAGATGCAAAGCGGGCCGGAGGCAGCCCCGGATCAGACGTCGCGCGTCAGCGGGTTCAACGGAGCGATCAACTTTGGGTATCTGCTCGGTTCTTGGGAGGCCCACTTTGGCCTCTTCGCTCAAAGCACCGGCTATCGATACAATCTCGACGAGAAAAATTCGGACGATCAACAGGAGTTTATTGCGGAAGGCGGGACGTACATCGATCTCCGATTCTTCCTCCGTGAAGGCCTGTCGATTGAGCCTGGGCTTCGCGTTCACTCTTACGCGAGCCGTGGGCAGGTCTTTGCCGAACCCCGATTCCGGGCATCATGGAGTCCGCAGTCGGCCCCGTGGGCAAGCAAGTTCAGCTTTGCCGCGGGACTGTACCACCAGCAAACTGTCGGCGTGACGAGCGACCGCATAGTGACCGACGTATTCACCGCCTGGGCTCCGTCCCCTCCTTTTCGGGACGTACCCCGATCGACCCACTTCATCGCCGGTTGGAGCGGAGCGCCACTTGCCGGGGTATCAGCAAAAGTGGAGACCTACAGAAAACTGATCGACCGGTTGGCGTTCCCGGAAGTCAGCGAATCGGTTCGCCCGGACACCCGATTTCTGACGGTTGACGGACTCTCGAACGGCGTCGATCTACAGCTCGAGGTGACTCGCCGCCGGTGGTTTGGCAAGGTGGGGTATGGCATCTCAAGCGTAACCTATAAAGCCGACGGTGAGGAATTCAGACCGCCCCACGACCGAAGACATCAACTCAGCTCAGCGTTCGGGATGTCGCTCGGCCACATCAAGATCCGGCTGGGATGGCAATACGGGTCAGGACTGCCTTTCACCCAGCTTGCCGGATTCTACGACGACATTCCGATTGATGTAAGCTCGCGCGATTTCCATACCAGCCCAGGCGAACCATCCATTGCGCTTGGAGACTCGTTTGGAGGCCGGCTGCCGTCATACCATAGGCTGGATGTATCGGTCGAGCGCACGTTCTCGTGGCCGATGGTCGAGGCCACGATTCAGCTTGGCGCAGTCAACGCCTACAACCGTTCAAACCTGTTCGACCTCGATCTCTTCTCAGCCGAGAGGGTTAATCAACTGCCAGTCATACCAACCGTGGGAGTGAGAATCGAGATCAAGTGATTCAGGAGAAATCATATGGATTCCGGGCGATGGCAATCGTACTCAGCATGTCGCTGAGCTGCGGAATTTTCGTCGCATGCGACACCGGTGTGGATCGCTTCTCTGACGCTGAATCCAACTTCGCTTTCAATGTCACGGGAGCCATCGCGACGGAAGCGGACACGCAATTCGTAAGGGTCCAGCGTATCCGGAATACGGTCGACCCGCTTCAAGGCAACTTGAACGCCATCGTCACGCTGTCCGAAACAAACTCCGGACGCGCGGTGACCATGACGGACTCACTCGTAATACTGAGCGACGGAAACAAGGATCACTTGCTATTCGCGATCTTCGATGTGTCGGCTGGCTTTCGATATCACCTTCGTATCGAGGGTGCGGACGGAGATGTTGCCATTGCCACAACCACTGTCCCGGACGAACCATCACTTGTCGTAATGCCGGCAACGACGGTAGGCACCCGAACTCTCCAATCCGTTTCCTGGAACGGATTGACCAAGACACCGGAGAACGCGGTGGTGTTCTACAAAGTCGCTCGGTCCGCGGCCGAGCCACCCCAAACTGTTGAGTTCCCGTACACGCTTCGAGGTCGTCTCGTACGGGATGGTTGGATCGCGGAGCTTCGCCTGTCGGACGACCTGCGGATTGTCCGGCAGCAGCTTGAAATCCCTCAGGGAGACGACCAAGCCGTCTTCCATGGTATCAGCATGCGTCTCCGTATTCCGAGTCCCGAGTGGTCAGGTAGTTTGGAGGGAAGGAATATCGAGGGCGGCGTCGGGTTCTTCGGGTCCGTCGGTGTCTTTACCGAAAGGTGGAATGTCGGTGAAGGCGCGATCGATAATCTCGGCTTCGTCAACGGCCAGCAATAATCGCCCACTGACTGGTGTTAGCGCCTTTCTTATTTCCCGTCGATTGCCTTATTTCAACGCCTGCCTCAAAGGGCCCCACCGGTTAGATTCAAGCATGCTCCACACCATTCTTCGCCGCGTGGCGCCGGTCGGCGCAGGTCCCATTCTTGTCCTATGGCTGACCAGCGCCCTTCTCGCCGGGGAAGCAATGTCTCAAACCGCCACAATGAGGGGGTTCGTGGTCGACGATGCAGGTGGTGAGGCCCTCCAGGGCGTCAACGTAATACTGCGATCCCCGGCCGGAGAAGTTATCGGGACGGCTACGGACGCGGAGGGCTTCTACATTGTAACCAGCATTGTGCCGGGCACATATTACTTCCAGGCGTCCTTCATCGGATTCATAACTGAGGCGGACACGCTTCGTCTTTCTGCCGGCGAGACCCTGACGCGCAGCATACGTCTTCAGGCGGAACGCACCGAGCTCGGCGAGCTGGTGGTCGAAGCGGAGCGATCACGACAGCCGGCAAGCGTGACGGCAGGTCTTCAAAGCGTCAGCCCCCAGGACATCGAGCTGATCCCTGCACCAGACGTCTCCGCCGACCTGGTCAACTATATCACGACGATGCCGGGCGTCGTCGCCACCGGGGACCGCGGTGGCAAGCTGTTCATACGAGGTGGCGAGCCCACTCAGAACCTCGTCCAGTTGGACGGGATGCTCGTCTATCAGCCATTCCACATCGTCGGCTTCTACTCTGCCTTTCCTGCCGACCTCGTACGGAACGCCGACATCTACGCCGGCGGATTTGGCGCCCGATTCGGGGGGAGGTTGTCGTCCGTAGTCGACATCTCGACGCGCAACGGAAACAAGCGCCGGTTCAACGCAGCTGCGACCCTCGCTCCCTTCGTGAGCTCGGCCAGAATCGAAGGCCCCTTGGCCCGCGACCGGGTGTCCGTGATTCTCTCCGCCCGGCAATCGGTCGTTGATCAGGGAGCCGCCAAACTCATCGACGAGCCGCTACCGTTCCGATTCGGCGATCAGTTTGCAAAGATCCACGCATCGTTGAGTAGCTCAAGTCAGCTGTCCACGACCCTGATTCGCACGACGGATCGTGGAGTTGTCGGCCTCGACGAAGGGACGGCCGATCTCGATTCGCCGACGACCGACCAGGTCAAGTGGGAAAATCTCGCGTTCGGCACGCGTTTCATCGTCCTCCCATCCACGCTTCCGGTATTCGCTGAAATCCTGTTGTCAGCATCTCAATTGGATCAGTCCTTCGGGCCCAAGGACGACCCGGTCAGGTCTTCGAAGATTTTTATGTTCAACGGCTCGGCAAACGTTACTTACTTCACTCCGTCAGTCGACGTCCACTGGGGTTTGTTTCTTCAGTCGTCAGAGCTGAAGTCGAATTTGGGAGGGCAGTTTCAGAATGTCACCAACGAGGAAGAGTTTGTCACGGAGGCCGGTCTCTACGCGGAGCCAGAGATACGGATTACCTCGAATCTGACAGTGAGGCCGGGGCTACGTCTGCACAGTTTTCCAAGCAAATCCAAAACCTTCCTTGAACCCAGGTTTCGGATCGTATACAATCGGGGCATTCACCAACTGAGCGGTGCCTTTGGTCAATACCATCAGGAAGTAGTTGGACTCAACGACCGGCGGGACGCGGGGGACATCTTCACCGCGTGGACGAGTGCACCACTAGGTCTGGTACCGGAAGCGATACATGCGATTGCCGGTTACAAGCTGAGTCCGGTCTCGGGTGTCGATCTTTCGGTGGAGGGTTTCTGGAAGAAGCTCTCCGATCTTTCAGTGCCCGAGTGGACAGGATTTCCGAGACTGACGATCAACGTTCAGCCCGCAGACGGATCAGCGTATGGTGCAGACGTTCGTTTCGGAATTGACCGGAACTGGTTCTTCGGTTTTGTCTCGTACGGATATTCGTTCGTCGAGTACGAGGCCAAGGGCGACGTTGTCCCGCAGTGGTTCGGTCTTGTCAGCAAATACACACCCCCTCATGACCGCCGGCATCAGGTCAGCGCTGTGGCAAGCTTTGAGTATAAAGGTTTTGAGCTGAGCCTTCGATGGCAATACGGTTCCGGCCTTCCGTTCAGCCAATCGATTGGTTTCGACCGCTTCATATTGATCAACGGAGAGAACAATGTGCGGGAGGATCCCGGCTCGGCAAGAGTGTTGTACGGCCCTCCATACGACGGTCGTTTGCCAGACTATCACCGGTTCGACGTATCCCTCGAGCGCGCTTTTGATTTCCGGAATGCCGCTCTCACGTTGCAGGCGGGGCTGATCAACGCCTACGACAGGAGTAACCTGTTCTACATGGACCTGTTCACTCTGGATCGAGTCGATCAACTGCCGCTGATTCCATCCGTGGGAATCAAGGTGGAGGTCAACTGATGGTTGCGCGCGAGTATATCCGGAATCGGGTCCGCATTGCGGTGACAGCCTTGAGCATCGGCGTCGTGGCGATCATGTTGAGCGGTTGCGATGAGTCCGTGGATCCCTTCATCGAGTCGGATCGGTACTTCTCCCTCTTCGGCACTCTCGACATGAACGCGGATACGCAGTGGGTGCGGGTCGTCCCAATCGACACAACGATTTTCGGGATGGGTGCCGAGACGATCGATGCAGTCGTGTCGAGCACAGACCTGGCAACCCGGACGCTAACGACGTGGCGCGACTCCCTATTCGAGTTCCGCGATGGAAGCCTAGGGCATGTCTTCTACGCTCCGCTGCGCGTCCAGCCCGGTCACATCTATCGAATAGATGTTGATAGATCGGACGGTGCGCGATCCACCGCCGAAACCGAGGTGCCCGAGTTACCCACCGCCACGGTCGGAAGTGTGACTCGCGTCGTCTTCTCGAATGGTTCAATCGAGCTTACTGTCCCGGTATCATGGGCGGGCGTTGAACGCCCACCCGCCCGCGTCGAGACTTGGTACCGGTTTGGCACGACTCCCCGGTCCAATTTCGAGGATCTTCGGTTTGCGTATCCGTCGGCAGACGGCAGCCCTGATCCCGGATGGCAAATCGTTGCCCGACTCTCCTCCGATCGTGATGATATTCTGGAGCAGATCATCCCTGCCAACTTCTACTTTTTTGGAATGGGCATGCGCATCGTGGTGTTTGATGAAAAGTTCAGCCCGCCCGGCGGAGTTTTTGATCCTGATATTCTGTCACAGCCGGGTTCTTTTTCGAACGTCGAGAATGGATTTGGTTTTGTCGGTTCGATAGGTCGCTTTGACGTACAGTGGGTCCTTGATGATCAGACCGCTCTGGATCTTGGGTACAGACTGCCGAAGCGTTGATGAGGACACTCGTACGGTTGCGGCGCGTAAGAACTGTCGGATCCACGTCGCCGACAACACGTCTGCATGCACACTGTCGTAATCATCCCCGCTTTCAACGAAGGCCGGTCCATCGGACTTGTAGTTGCCGACATCCCTAAGGATCTCGTGCGTGAGGTCGTTGTCGTTAATAACGGCTCTACTGACGAGACGGAGCGCAACGCGAGCAAGGCAGGCGCCACGGTACTCAGGGAACAACGGCGGGGTTACGGCTGGGCGTGCCTTTGCGGGATTGAATACGCAGCGACGAGGAATCCTGACATCATCGTATTCCTCGACGGTGACTACAGCGACCACCCCGAGGAAATGACGCGGCTCGTCGAACCCATCCGAACCGGCCAGGCCGATTTCGTTGTCGGTTCGCGGATGATTGGTGAACGCGAACCGGGAGCGATGCTGCCCCAGGCGTTGATCGGAAATCGAGTGGCTTGTCTTCTCATGCGAATCATCTGGGGAGCCCGTTTTACCGACCTTGGGCCATTCCGGGCCATCCGATTTAGAGAACTCTTGCGCCTCGACATGCAGGACAAAACTTTCGGATGGACAGTCGAGATGCAGATCAAGGCGGTCAAGGCCGGACTTCGATACACGGAGGTACCCGTTTCATACCGCCGCAGAGTGGGTGTTTCAAAAATCACGGGAACGATTTCGGGCACACTCAAGGCCTCAGCAAGAATACTTTTCCTGATCGCCTATTACGCGATCAAGACACGGTAAATCCACGTATCGAAGGTGGCTTCGGGTCGCTTTGATCAAGTCCCCCGAATAGAACCTTTTAGGCAGCGCACCGTACTTTTCAATCCCGAATAGTCAAGCATTTCGCACTGAGCAATATGAAAAATGACGTCTGGTTTAACGGACGGCTGGTCCCCCACGATGAGGCGACTATTCACGTTCTGTCACACGTTGTTCACTACGGCACCTCAGTCTTCGAGGGAATCCGCTGCTACAAGACAAAGAAGGGTTCTGCCGTCTTTCGACTTAGAGATCACATGCAGCGCCTTCTTGATTCGGGAAAGATCTATCGGATGGAAATTCCCTACTCTCTGAAGGAGTTGGAGACCGCTGTCACGACGACCATAACGAATGCGAAGCTCGAATCATGCTACATCCGGCCCGTCGTCTTTCGAGGACTCGGGCCGATGGGCGTTAACCCACTGCGTAATCCGGTTGAAACGGTCATCGCCGTTTGGGAGTGGGGAGCGTATCTGGGCGCAGAAGCGCTCGAGAACGGTGTGGACGTTCACGTCTCTTCCTGGAATCGGATGGCTCCGAACACTTTCCCGTCCCTGGCCAAGGCGGGCGGCAATTACATCAACGCCGGCCTTGCCAAGATGGACGCTGTCCTCTCCGGATTCACTGAGGGAATCATGCTATCGGTGGACGGCTATCTTGCAGAGGGTAGCGGAGAAAACCTCTTTCTCATCAAAGACGGACGAATCCTGACGCCGCCAGGAAGTCTGAGCATTCTTCCTGGAATCACACGCGACTCCGTAATCCATCTGGCTCGAGAAAGAGGATATCACGTCGAGGAGACGCTGCTGCCACGAGAAGCTCTGTATTTGGCAGACGAGCTATTCTTTACAGGGACAGCTGCGGAGCTGACCCCGATTCGGTCGGTCGACCATCACACGGTCGGCAGTGGGCGCAGGGGGCCGATCACCGAAGAGCTCCAGAGTGCATTCTTCCGCATCATACACGATGGAGAAGATCCATACGGATGGCTGACGCCGGTTGAATTCGAGGTCGAAGCCGTCTAGAAGGCGCATCGTGCAAAAGATCACCAATACGCTCGGGGGAACCGTGCGCCCTATCGGCTGATTGCGATCTTCTGGGCCTCCGCCTTTCCCTCGAAAGTCAACTGCAGGACATACAAGCCGGAGGCTAGTTGATTTCCTGCGGCATCCACTCCGCGCCAGGTGATCACGTGCCTGCCGGGGCTCCTCCACCCTGACGTCGGGCGCGCGACCCGTCTGCCGATAAGATCATAGACGACGATGTCGACGAAGCCCGCTTTCGGCAACGAGAATGCAATCGATGCGCTTTGCCCGAACGGATTCGGAAAAGCCGGACCCAGCTCAAGGGCTTCGACACGCGGTGGTTCGTCACCCGCCACCGGCTTTCCCCCGGACGACGCCGTTACTTGGAATGTAGACTCCGATGAGAACGGGGATGTCGCGAGGCTGTTGTCGATCGCTTGAACACTCCAGAAGTACGTGCCGTTTGGCAAGCCATCGATGCGCCACGACGTATTGTGCACGACGTTGCCGCGGGAGGACCGAATTGAACCGCCGTCGAGGCTGACTGGCACGGACTTAACATCGTTGCCTTGACTCTCAGTTCCGATCCGAAGGTTATACGTCAACGAGGCGTCGGCGGTGGTCTCGTCAGATGCACCCTGCCATGTTAGCACGGCCGAACCACCATCGACCGAAGCAGCTAATTCGGTCGGTGCCGAAGGCTCGGTGTTAACGAGTAGACTACCGTTGAGGTACACGGCAGTCGAGGCCTGCTGGTCCTGACCCAGCCCTATCGCTGCAATATCGAGATCACCGTCGCTATCAATGTCGCCCAAAGACAAAGACGCTGGAAAGATGCCAGGGAGATTGCCCACACGTCGGAAGGTCGATCCGTCGCCGAAATAGACAGTCAGGAGCGATCTGCGAAGCGCCTGGTTGGTTCCACCTGCCAGAATTATGTCGAGGAATCCGTCGCTACCAAGATCTATAAAGCGCGCCTCCCCAGCGGCCAGCCCTATGAGGTTGAACCCTGCATCGACAAACTGCGTGCCACCGCTGTTACGATATACGGTCGCGAACGGTGCCATTTCCATTGGCGCAGCGCGATTGCCCATAACGAGCAGGTCGTCGTATCCGTCACTGTCGTAATCACCCCAATCGATTGAGCAATACGTGCCGCCGGCGCGGTTCAGAAGCGAAGAAAACGCACCTCCACCCTCATTCCGAAAGACACCGAGCACATAATCTCCGGAGGTCCTGACGCCGCAAAGCGCAACATCAAGCAAACCGTCGTTGTCTACATCGGACCACGCCCCCGAGCCATACCCGATATCAGGTAGCGTGGTACTCATCTCCTCTAGCACACCGCCATCGCTGCGATACAACGATGTCTTGACTGACCCGTCAGCGGTGGTGCCAACGACCAGCAGGTCGTCGTCGCCGTCGTTGTCGACGTCTCCCCATTCGACGTCGCCATGTACCGCCGTAACGCTCGGGATCAATTCTGAAAAGGCCACTTCATCACCACCCACGTTACGATACAGGCGAAGGGCCGGAGTGAATGGCACATTCAGGTCATCGGTGCCCGAGACCGCGGCATCCAGCATGCCGTCTCGATCGAAGTCGGCCCAAGCGACACTGGAAAGCCAGAGCGGTGCGGACGTGTTTAGCCCACCGAGATCTTCCGTTGCCAATACGGCAATTCTCCGCCCATCGTCTCGCTGACGCACAGATACCTCAACGTTTTCGACGACGAGATTGACGGCGGGACCTAAAATGTCTGAACCTGCCAGCAACACCAGATCGTGATCACCGTCACCATCCAGGTCGAGCCATGAAAGACTGCCGAACGCAGCCGCGTCTATGCTTGCGTCTGTCCACAAATAGGTAAACGGCTCTTGAGCACGGGAGTACATGGGTGCGGACGCAAGGACCCATACCGCTGCCAACGCAATCAGCCGCAAGCGATTCTGCTTCGCCGAGATTTCTATCGGGGATTGATTACTCCGGATATGCATTGACGCCCCGTATTGCATCAGTTGCCGATGGTGAATGATTGCTCAGTAGCAAACGCAGACCCTGCGAATGAATTGTCTACCGACTGGACGCTCCAATAGTAGGTGCCGGCACGGAGTTCAAGTAGCACCCACGACGTCCCCGACCCTTCGCGACCTGCCTCCACAACTCTTCTGACACCGGACTGTGGATCTGCTCGCGGGGCCACGACATCAATACCTCCCGGGGTCGTGCCAACGCGCAGTTCATAGGTAAGTCCGGACACTGGCGTGTTGGGGTCGATGCCGGAATTCCACGATAGGTTCACACGGCCGCCAGGCGCTACGCTACTCGACAAGCCGTCTGGCGGCAGTGGAGCCGTATTCTTGGCACCGCTCACGCTCTTGTACAGCGTCGTGAAGTATTCGCCGGTCCGGGGCATCCCAGTGACCATGAGATCTAGAT
>JBFIPX010000066.1:0-15409 GCA_041609895.1 Rhodothermales bacterium | reverse complement strand
CTCGTTCTTCAGAAATCCCCAGATTGGAAAAGCGAAGACCACCAGGAGCAACGCCTCGGCCAGAACGACACCGCTTTCCTGATAGGTCGAGTATTTCGCCTTCGTGCCCTCGTACAAGGCTGAAGGATTTTTTGACCGTCTGAATCGGACCAGCACGTAGATGTAATAGATCCCCCAACCGACGAATAGCAGCAGCATCAGCCAGTGCACAAGCGCCATCATGTAGTCGATCTGGGGCGCGTGAGCCGACGCTGGATCCGGCATGCCCAGAAGATTGCTGATATCCAGAAATTCCCTCATCGGAGTCGGAAGGTGATGTCTAGTTAAGGGCTGTTGGCGGGATGATGGCCGGGTTGTGAGGCGGCATCAGCCGTCCATCCCGGAGCCTGCGTGTGCGGTCCATCATGTTCAAGAAGAACCACAGAATGCCGGCAAAGACGGCGGTAACAATGACCAGAAGAAGCAACATCGCAAAGCCAATGCCGCGGGTGACCTCGGAATCCACGGCAGCTCCGAAGCAGCTCTCACACGCCACTGCCGTCAATGGCGAAACGAGTACCAGCAACGCCGTGCCGAACAGGGCAACAATATGTTTGCGTGCACGGATCATGAGCTACAACATGCTGATCTTCTTCAGTTTCTTGAGGAAGTTGATCCCGTAGACGACAAGGAGCACGGCGGCTCCGAGTGCTGCAAGGCCCCACACGAGCGAGAGCATGGCGCCGCCCCCAAGGTAAACCGCCACCTGCCAGATCCCCAGGCCGGCGACCAGAAGGACAGACGAAGTGATGAACACGATATGCAGTGCCTTAAGAGACAACCAGCCCTCCGTCCTGATCTGCGTAGGCAGAGATAAAGAGAATAAACATGGCCAGAAGAAACAGGCCCGTCATGATCAGCACGCCGTAAATAACCTTTCGCTCTGAGACGAGATGCATAAAGTAGGCGGCTACGAGGCCCGCCTTGACCGTAGCAATCAACAAACCCACGACGAGCGCCGGTACGATCGGCAAATGCAGATAGCCGACGGCAACTGTGACAACTGTTAGGACGGCGAGGGCTCCGAAGACCATGAGATACACGCGAACGTGCTTCCGGACCTCCTCTGCGGTGTGCGTTTGGGCCATGCTCTACAGTAAATAGATCGTTGGAAAAAGGAAGATCCAGACGAGATCCACAAAGTGCCAGTACAGCCCTGCGACCTCAACCCGATTGGTGAATTGCGCGGGCTTCGTCTTCCAGAGCTTCGTGCCCGGGCCCAGCAGATAGCCGTTGACCACCATGCCGCCGATTACGTGCAGCCCGTGAAGACCCGTAAGCGTGAAGTAGATCGCAAGGAAGTTCGACTCGGCTGGAAGATATCCGTGCTCGAATTTCGACCCGTACTCAAACGCCTTCACGACCAGGAATGCCAGGCCCGCCAAAAACGTCAATCCCATGTACAGCCGATAACGGTCGAACCGGTTCAAAAGCAGCGATGCCCATGCCAGCACCATCGTCACACTGGAGCCGATGAGGATCATGGTGTTCAGCGTCGCCAGCGGGACGTTGAGGATGTCTGATGCGCGCGCAAAAGACTCACCCTGAATCATGCCCGGCCATTCCGGAGCACCAATCCGCAGGAATATATATGCGGAAAACAGGCCACCGAAGAGCATCACCTCGGACGCGAGGAACAGCCAGACGCCCAGCTTCGCGTTATAGACGCCGGTGTCGGCCCGCGGGGTAATGGTGTAGGGAATATCCATCGAGGCTGCGCTAGGGTTGATTCTGTGGCGTGAAGTCGGTTTCGGCCCCGGGGACGCTGTATTCGTACGGACCCCGATAGGCAACCGGGATGGTCTCGAAGTTGCCGTGACCGACCGGTGGCGTGGGCGTAGCGGTCCACTCGAGCGTGGTGGCCTCCCACGGATTGTCATCCACCTCCTTACCCTTCCAGATGCTCATGAAGAAGTTGATGATGAAGGGTATCTGGGCTACCGCGAGCAGCCACGCGCTGATCGACATAAACTCGTTGTAGTGGACGACGCCCTCCGCAAACTCGTAAATCTGACCGCCGTCGTAAAGTCGCCGCGACACGCCCGCCATGCCTTGAATGAACATAGGCATGAAGATGCCATTCATGAAGATCAATGACCCCCAGAAATGGATCTTGCCGAGGGTGTCGTTGAGCTTGCGGCCCGTCGCCTTGGGATACCAATAGTAGATTCCGGCGAACAACGCGAGAATGGTCCCCGGCGCCACGACATAGTGGAAGTGACCGATCACATACATCGTGTCATGGAGCGGGATGTCCGTCGGGGCGAGACCCAGCGGAAGGCCCGTCAGTCCGCCGATGCCGAACATGGGTAGGAACGCAAGAGCGAACAGCATCGGAGTAGTGAAGCGGATCGACCCGCCCCAAAGGGACAACAGCAAGGCCGACAGGATGATCACCGATGGAATCGAGATGATCATCGTGGTCACCTGGAAGAAGCCGGAGATCGCCGTTCCCATTCCGGTGATGAACATGTGGTGCGCCCACACGATGAAGGACATGAAGCCGAGGAAGATCAGGGAATAGACCATGACCTTGTAGCCCCACAGCGGCTTGCGCGTGTTGTTGGCTATGACTTCAGCGACGATCCCCATCGCTGGAAGAATCAGAACGTAGACCTCGGGGTGAGCGAGGAACCAGAACAGGTGCTGCCACAGCAACGGACTGCCCCCACCTGCCGCGTCGAGTACCTCGCCGCTCACGACGAGACCGGACGGCATGAAGAAGCTCGTGCCGACGAGACGATCCATCAACTGGAGGACGCCGGCAGCTTCGAGTGGAGGAAACGCAAGCAGGAGCAGGAACGAGGTCACGAACTGCGCCCAAACGAAGAACGGCAGGCGCATGAAGGTCAACCCGTCGGCCCGCAGCTGAATGATGGTCGTCAGGAAATTGACGGCACCGAGCAGCGACGACGTGATGAGGAAGATCATGCCGATAAGCCACATGGTCTGGCCGGTCATGACGATATTGGCAAGCGGCGGGTATGAGGTCCATCCGGATTGCGCCGCGCCCCCGGGCACCCAGAAACTGGCAAGCATTACGATTCCGCCTACAAAATAGACCCAGTAGCTCGCCATGTTGAGCTTCGGAAACGCCATGTCCGGTGCACCAATCTGCAGCGGGACGACGTAGTTGCCGAAAGCACCCACGGCCAGCGGAACGATGCCGAGGAAGACCATGATCGTCCCGTGCATCGCCCCCAGCTGATTGTAGAATTCGGGGAGCATCACGCCGCCGGGCATGCTCTCGTCGCTGAAGAGCCAACCGATTAGCGGCAGCGGCTCGCCCGGGTAGGCCAGTTGCCACCGCATCAGCATCATGAACGCGAAGCCGATGAAAAGGAAGAGCAGGCTGGTCAGGCCGTACTGAATCCCGATGACCTTGTGGTCCGTCGAGAAGACATACTTGCGCCAGAAACCCAGCTCGTGGTGGTGATCGTGGTCGGCGTGCGACTCCGCGATGTGGTGCGTTTCGTGCGTCGTCGAGCCTTCGGCGCTATCGGCCATAGATTTTGCTAACGTCTCGTTTCAGCTTCTGACTTGTAGGGACTGGTGTACTCCCGTAGACCGTGATCGACACGGACTCATTCTGTCCGCAAGCGCAACGTGCGGACCACACGGAAAGTGCTCCTCAGCACGCTCCGAATCTATCTCAAACGAACTGTCCGCCCTTCGCGGAGCCGTTCGTCGCAAGTCAGTTCACACGAAAACGTGACGCAGAATCAGCTGGTTGCTGCTGCGCCTCCGAAATCGAAATCTACCGTGGCCGTCTCCCCGTCCGCCACTGTAACGGACTGTGTGGACGTGCCGTACTCTTCGTGCCACGCCTCGATCGTGTACGTGCCGGCAGGCAGACTGCTCAGCGAAAAGCTTCCATCGCCACCCGTTACTGAGTGGAACGGATGGTCCACGACGCCCGCGTAGGCACTCATCCATGGATGGACATCGCACTTGATCTTGACCATGACCTCGGGTACGCGAAACTCGCGCGTGCGCTCATCCCCTTGCTTCGGCATGCCGAAGTTGAAGGGGCGATTCTTCTCACAAAGCGCATGGATGTTGTGCAGCAGCGGATCCGAGTTGAGAATCTTGAGCGGTTGGCCCACCTGCAGGCCGAAGACGTGAGGCATGTACATGCAACCTGATTGGTCGAATACGACCGCATCGGTAGGCGTCGCAAACGAGTACCCCTCCGGCAACCCTTCCTTCACGTAGACAAACACGTTCTGAAGCGTACCGTTCTCGTTAACAAGGACGGTCTGGGCATGGACGGGCTCCGCGTTCAGATCACGACACTCCTTGTCGAGCCGAACGCGGCTCATCTCGGGTGCGGTGCCCGAAAACGTCACCGTTCCGCTGACCGATGCCGAACCGAGGGCCGTGGCCGCTGCCGCTTGCCCGGCCGACGAGGATTCCGACCCGGAATCGGCGGATGAACCGGAATCACCTCCGCCGCACGCCATAAGCGTGACGAGGAGCAGTGAAGTAGCGAAAGGAAGTACTCTATTGAATTGCATCATGAACCTCTGTTGCGGGACGGCACCTTAACAATTTCTTTACGCGCCGAAAATAACAAAATTGTCTGAAATGGAAATAGGCAAGGGTGTCGGAATCAAAACCAGGCTGCCACCCCGCTCGAGGCGAGTGCCGGAGATTGTTGAGTAATCGAGGCGCTCAGTGTTACATTCATTGCAGTATCCCGGACGCAGAAGCGTGCGGAACCTACCCTTCAGCACGTGAAGAGCCGCTCACCCGCAGATGGAAAAGAAATTCACGCTGGTCGGTCTGACTGAAACGCATGACGACGTCGGGCTCGACCTGATCCGCATTTTTCTAGGGATAGCGCTGTTCGTCCGAGGCGTTCTCTTCATGTCCGACCAGTCTCGCGTAATTGGACTCGTGCAGCAGGAGGGCGTCGACTGGCTGGTCCCGATCATCTTGATCCACGCGGTTACGCTGGCACACATCATTGGTGGCTTGATGCTGGCTGCCGGCCTTTTCACCCGCCTGGCGGCCCTAATTCAGATTCCCGTCCTGATCGTAGCAGTATTTCTTGCTTTTGTGCAGGGTGGCCTCCTGGCGCCCGAGCAGTCATTGGAGCTTGCGGCGTTGGTGCTGTTTCTGCTTTGCATTCTCTTCCTTTTCGGGGCAGGGTCTATTTCGCTGGACGAACTCATCTTCCTGCGCGGATCAGGCGAGGAAGCCGGGGAGGAAATCACCGAAGAGCAGCGTAAGAAGCGGGTTGAGGAGCGCGTGGCGCAGCAGCGCCGCGAGAAGATCGAGGAGGCGGAGCGACAGCGCCAGCGAGTGGCAGACCGTACTCCCACCGCACCGAAACCCGGACCAACGGCGGCTGAACGCCGAGCCCGCACGATCCTGATTGTCAAGTACGCAGTGGTTGCCCTGATTGGCGTCGTTCTCTTCATTCTGGGCATTACTAACCTGCCGCCAGGAATTTCGATCAACGAACTCGCGGCCATCGCGGGCGTGGTCGTCTTCGTCTTTGGCGCGTTCGCGCTTTTCTACCGATCTGCATTCAAGAACTGACCGTCGGCCGAGTCATGGAGTGGGTGTGGACCATCTATAGACCGTACGTGGAGAAGGCGTTGGCGCGCGACGGCCTTGCCAGGCCGACGGATGAACAGCTCCAGAGCCGTTTTCTGGAGATCCTGGGCGCAAGCTCGGTGACGGTTCTCGTGCAGGAGCCGTGGCAGAACTCGGTCCGATTCAAGACACTGGCCAGGTACGAGCCCTCGGACATGTTTGACCTGCTGAACGATCCCGAGGAGTTCCTGCTGCAGCATTTCGGAGGCGGCAAGTTCAAACTGAACTTTCATCAGGGGTGGCACTTCGTCGCCACGCAGAATTTCAAGCCGCAAGGTGAACCGAAGTGGATGTCACTTCCGGAGATGGAAATCAGCTACGACCAGATTCAGGATACCCGATGAGCGGCTATCAGAGACTTCTTCAATGGCAGTGGAGGCACAACACGGTCGCCTCCGACCTGGTTCGCATGTTTGTGGGAGCCGCTCTACTCGTCCGCGGCTTACTGTTCGCACTCAACCCGGAATCTCTCGCTGAACTGGCGCCGGACAAGATTGTCGATTGGGTTTCGTACTACATCATGACGGCACACCTGGTCGGCGGACTACTCCTGATGATAGGACTCTTCACCCGCGTGGCCGCGCTGATTCAGATCCCCGTACTCGTAGGTGCCGTCCTGGTCGTTCACGTAAGGGAGGGGCTTGCAACACCGAACCAGTCCCTCGAACTCTCGGCGCTGGTCCTTTTCCTCCTGATCGTCTTCTTCATATTCGGGCCAGGGCGCAAATCGCTCGACTACCGGTTCTTCGGGAAGTTGGCCGCGGAAGACGAGTAGTCCGGATCACCCTGCAAGACACGCCTGAACTTCGAAGGTCACCGAGTTCTGGATACGGCCCGCACTCAGACCGGTACGGATTCGTCGACTTGGGGTACGACATCCAGCTCGTCCGTGTGCATGGCAAAGCCGTGCTGAACCGGTATCCCGCCCAGCCTGCGCTCGTACTCCGCGATTACCTGCGCACCCAGCAGGACGATGATTGCGCCGGCTTCAAGGGATAAGAGGGCGACGATCGTAGCAGCGAATGAACCATACACCACGCTCACAAACGAGAGCGTCGAGAAGTACCATACCAGAATTCTGCGTACGATTTCCCACAAAAGACCCGCGACTATACCCCCGATCAGCGCGTGACGCAGTGAGATCTTTCCCACGGGAAGCACAAGGTACACTGACGTGAGAAGCACGATGTGGCCGGCCACGCCCATGATGTGGACAAGCGGTGCCGTGATATTGCTAGGCCTCCACGACCACGAAAGCACCTCCAACTGACGGCCCTCGAACGCCTGCATCAGACCGGTAGCTGTCGTGATGATCAGGATACCGAGGCCGACGAGCAGGATGAACAGGTACGGCAGGATCGCCGAGGTGAGAAAGTGCCGCCGCTTGATGGCAACGCGATGAAAGAATATTACGGACAGCGCATTCTCGAGCACGGTAAATGCCAGCGAACTGAAGAAAAGCAGTACTCCGAGGCCGACCCAGGACACGAACTGGCGATACTCATATACCTGCGTTATCTGTGCTACGAGGTTGTCAGTAAGATCCGGCAGGACCAGGCTGATATTTTCCGACACAATCGCAATCAGCGTCTCCTCGGGCACAAACGTGGATAGGCCCACCAGCAGAAGCGCAAACATCGGAATAATCGACAGCAGCGTGTAGAAAGCGACGGCACCCGAGAGGAGCAATCCTTGATTCGCCTTGAATCCCAGAACCACGTCGCGCAGAAAGCGCCAGACCCTTCGAAGCGACACGAGTATCCGCAGCCGGCTGATTCTCATGTATTATGGCGTGGCCGTGATGAGTAATTCGACAAACGCGTACAAGATACGCCAATGGCCGTACCTGCCCCCTCCGCCACGGAAGAGAGGCGGTCAGCACACCATTCCATAACTACTCAGCTTCAAGCGTACTCGAGGCTGAACTGCACGGTAATGGGTTCGACGAGCCTGACGAAATCCGTGTACGACAGCCGGATCAGTTCCGTGTGCGTTCCGGCAGCAAAGGCAACCTCTTCATCTTCCGCTAACGCGGCATCAGCAAATACCTTCATATCGTACAGGTTGCCGAACGGTGGCATGGCACCCACCTCACAAGCCGGAAAGAGGTCCTTAAACTCCTCCTCTTTCGCCAGACCCACGTGTTTCGCACCCGTAATCTCGGCCAGGCGGTTCAGACTGACATGGTACGAGGCCGGCAGCACCGCCATCGCCATGTCGTCGTCGATGGTCACCATCACTGTTTTGGCCAACTCCTTGCCGGGGATGTGCGCTGAAGCAGCGACCTCCTGGGCTGTGTAGGCGGGCGAGTGTCGAATGACGACGTACTTGATGCCGTTAGAATCGAGATACTCCTTTAGTCTTTTGACCGGCATAATCGACCTCCACCTTTTGGTGCTCGGACCAGTTATAGGGGCGGCACGTCAATACGCTACCAAAAGCAAGCTCTCATCTCGACAACCAGCGACAATCCGAGCCACCCCACCGTCAAGATATATGCGCGCCCCCGCCTCATATTGTAAGTGTAATCAGAATAAAAGTGTAGGCCCTCTCCCGCCACTCTCCAGCCAGCCCCCTGGAAAGAGAACGCGTTGGGGATTACTGTCCGCAACACTGGAGTCTGGCTTTCGTAACACGATTTTGTCGACCTCCGACTGAATCTTAACCTCCGACCGAGTTCAGGAAAGATGCGAATAGAAGGCGAGGTGGTTCATCAAGACCTCGAGGGGGGATTTTGGGGAATCATCGCAGACGATGGCACCAAGTATCATCCCGTCGAGGGCCTGCCGCACTCATTTCGGCAGAATGGGTGCCGCGTCGCCGCAGACGTCGAACCGGCGAACGTCATGAGCTTCGCGATGTGGGGCAAGAACGTCCGCATCAAGAGCATAACCAGGATTTGAGATCATGCACTTTCCGTTATCCGCATCCCTTCTGATTGCGACGGCCGGTGTCGGCTTGATCGCATGGGAAGCCACCCGAGAGCAGCGCAGGCCGCTGGTCGCTCTGGCCGGGTTGGCCATGGGAGGCATCGCGGTCCTGATCCGGATGTTCTCAGCGGCCGGGCTTTTGAATACATTGGGCGGCATGTCTTTCGATTTTGGGATCGCGTTTCTGGTCGGTGCGGGAATTCTCATTGCAAACAGGCGACCCGCTCTTCCGGTATTCGTCATCGGCGTTGCGGCACTCGTCGCGGGTGGGCTGGGCCGTGGAATAGCGACATTTACCAACCCTGACGATGAGATCGCGGAGGCGACTACGGACGCAGCACTCCTTGTTGAACTCGGCGAAGACGATGATATCGAGGAGATCCGCAGCATCCTCGAACAACACGGGGCGAGCTTCGAGCGAGCCTTTCCGTCGGTGACTTTGGCCGACGACGCAGACCTCGCGCAGGTCTACCTGGTGTGGAAGCCGGGCAAGATTGCGATCGAGCTGTTGAAGAAACTGCGCGACGCACTGCTTGCGGATTCAGAAAATGTTGACTTCGTTGAGACCAATAGATCCGTTGGACTTCTGCCCCCGGTCGAGGCCGCGCGCGATCAGGGTGCAAATGCTCCCTGGAAGGTCATTGCAAACGATCCGCTGGCTGATTCACAATGGGCGCTTGAAGCAGCAAAAATCACCCAGGCGCACGAACTGCTCTCAAAGCAGCAGGCCGTACGAAAGGGGGTCGTCGCCATTCTGGATACTGGAGTAGACGCGCGGCACGAGGACATTCGTGGGACGTTCCTCGCCAGTCCGGCGCCCGACGACGCGCACGGACACGGTACGCACTGCGCGGGGATCGCGGGCGCGGCCACCAATAATGGATTAGGAGTAGCATCTCTGAACTGGGAGGGACAGTTTGTGGACGTGACGTCTTACCGCGCCCTTTCGTCGAGCGGGATGGGTACCATCGAGTCCATCGCGCAGGCGATCATTGATGCAACGACCGACGGCGCGGACGTCATCTCGATGTCACTTGGAGATTACTCCCCGCGTCCGCCGCGAGTCATCCGTGATGCGGTCGAGTTTGCACTCGAACGTGATGTGATTGTACTCGCTGCCGCCGGCAATTCGAACCAGAATGGCGCCTTCCATATGCCCGCCAACATCGAAGGGGTCATAGCGGTCTCGGCGATCGATTCGGGCCTGCGAAAGGCCAAGTTCTCAAATACGAATACGGCTCTCAAGAGGCCGATTGCGGCACCGGGAGTGGATATCATGTCGCTCGTTCCAGATGGAGGCTACGGAGCCAAGAGCGGCACATCAATGGCAACCCCGCTGGTCGCGGGCCTTGTGGGTGTCATGCGCTCACTAAACCCGTCGCTCACGGCCGACGAGGCTTACCAGGTCCTGGTGGATACCGGTCAGGAGGTGGAAGACAGCCACATGGTGGGCAAGGCCGTAGATGCACACGAAGCGCTTGCGACAGTGCTGAAGAACGCTTCCTAGGCGAGTTGGCCGCGGCGTTCTTCGGCAGCTGACTCCGCGTACCGGTGCAGATCCGTCATCGAAAACAGCATCTTGACGTCGTCCGGCCATTCGTCGCGCGTGCGCTCCACCTCCCGGCCACCAACCAGCACGACTATTCTCTCCTGAAGCAGCTCATCAGCGAGCTTGGCCAGATCGGCCAGTTCACGGCCTTGAAGGCGCGACTTGACGGCAAGCCAAACCAGGTCCGGGTGGTACATATCTACCGCATCCGAAATGGCATGGACGGGCGTGTTCGGCCCCATGTTTATCGTTCTCCATCCGGAGTCCACCAGCGTCGTAGAAACCATCTGGCTCGGAATGATGTGCGGGTCATTCTGAGGAGCTCCGCCCACCGCTAGCGGTGCACCGTCGTCCGGCGGCCCCATAAGGGCCGTTATGTGACTAATGACCTCTATAATTATGCTTGTTGCACCATGCTCTATTGATACGCCCCGCTGATCCGTCTTCCATATTTCTCCTATCCGGGCGAGCGCATCCGTAATCGCCTCATCGAACAACTCCCCAACAGGAGCACCGGCCAGGAAAGCGGCCGTGACGGCTCTTCGCACTTGCTCCGTTTTGCCGGAGAGCATGAGGCCGTGAAGAAACTCGCCTGACAATCTTCCCGATTCGATCGGTCGACTCACATCGTTAAGGTCCGGGATGCCGATCAGATCGGGTCGTACGATCCGCATCTTTTTGGATCGGATGAAGTGAATCGCCGCGTTGCGAGAAATTCTTCGATGGCCTCCCGCCGTCCGGGTTACAGGGATATGGCCGGCGTCCACCCAACGCTTTATCGAAGATTGGCTGACGCCCACTATTGCGGCCAACTCTTTCGGCGAAAACGACTGTCCGTTTAAATCGTCCATAATGTTCATCTTGTCGATTGCGGATGGAAATATACGATTAACTGTGCTTTGGGGTCAAAATCTTTTTGCCAAAAAGTTTTTTTGAGGGAACTATTGACAAGAATTGGATTAATACTTATCGTTGTGAACGAATTGAACGTTATGAATGATTTGAATGTTCGTAACGATCGAATCAGAAATAGAAAGCCAGATATGGCGCGTTCATTCTAATACTGGTGAAGACAACCGGGGCCGATGAGAATGACATCCTCACCAGGCGACCCGGCTCCGGGACCCGGCAGGCGTGGAGCACCTGCCGGGCCGTCTTCATCAGCAAAATGCTCCAACAAACTGACAACAAACTCAACCCCTAAACACCGCATAGAATCATGAAAGCCAGATCATTTATTTCGACAATTGCAACTTTCGCGCTCCTCGTCACCACTCCAGTCCTCGCCGGATGCGACTCCGACTCGGCGTCGGACCCCGATCCTCTTCCGAGCATCCTTGAGACAGCTCAGGAAGCAGGTTTCACCACGCTCGTAGCCGCAGTAGAGGCGGCCGACTTGGCGACAGTCCTGGATGAAGGAGGACCGTTCACGGTCTTCGCACCCACCGACGACGCCTTCGCCGCTCTGCCGGAGGGCACCGTCGCGGAGCTGCTAAAGCCCGAGAACAAGAGCACACTTGCTGGCATCCTCACCTATCACGTAGTGGAAGGTCGTGTAACGTCTGAGCAGGTGGTGAATCTCACGTCGGCCAAGACCGTCCAGGGTCAGGAAGTTGCCATCAGCGTCGAAGATGGAAACGTCTTCATCAATGGTGCGCAGGTGACCACAGTTGATGTCGAAGCTGCAAACGGAATTATCCATATTATCGACGCCGTTTTGCTGCCTCCGACTGAGTAGCGGCTTCAGCCGTAGAAGAGGGGGCGGGAGTTTGTCTCCCGTCCCCTTTTTTGTCCTACGGAATCTTTCCAGTACATCTCCCCTGGTTCAATGAATGATCGTCCAACATTCGTAGTAATCGGCGCCACAGGCGGCATCGGGTCTGCCGTAGCAAGACGCCTCTCCGAATCCTCCAACCTGATGCTCGGTGCGCGCACGGAAGACCGTCTAGCGAAACTAGCCGGGGAGCTCGATGCCAAATATCAAGCCATAGACGCATCGGACTACAGCGACGTCAACGACATCGTCAAATCGACAACGGAGTCCTTCGGCCGCCTCGACGGTATCGTCAACTGCGCCGGGACGATCCTCCTCAAGCCGGCTCACCTGACGTCGGAGGACGAATTCGATCACACCATCTCCATCAATCTCAAGACAGCATTCAACACAGTCAAAGCCGGGGCTCGTGCAATGATGACGGACGGTGGTTCGATCGTTCTGTGCTCTTCCGCTGTTGCATTGACAGGACTTGCCAACCACGAAGCCATTGCCGCCGCGAAAGCCGGAATCACCGGTCTCGCGAGGGCGGCCGCAGCTACTTACGCGAATCGCGGCATCCGGGTCAACTGCGTTGCCCCGGGCCTCACGCGAACGCCCCTCGCCGAATCCATAACGGGCAACGAAGCCGCTAAGAAGGCGTCGGTAGCCATGCATGCGCTCGGTCGTCTCGGCGAACCTGAAGACGTCGCGTCGGCCATTTGCTGGCTGCTCGACCCGGCAAATAGCTGGGTGACTGGACAGGTTCTGGGGGTGGACGGCGGTCTCGGCTCGGTACGTCCACGCTAGTCTAGTACTCGCCACAACCAGCGTCGTTTGCGCGCGGACAATACAACGATCAACCAACTACATTGTGGGACTCACGTGTTCACACACGCCGGAGCTCCAGACATTTAGATTCCTTTGTCCACTCGGCATCTCATACCCGTCTTCGGCGATCAATTGTCGCGCGACTCCCGCCTCTTCGAAGTTGCTGATCCCGACCGAGACGTGTTCGTCATGGCCGAGGTTAAAGCGGAAATCCTTCGATTCCCCAACCACAGGCAGCGGGTCACCCTTTTTCTGTCGGCCATGCGGCACTTTCGCAATGACCTTCGAGAACGTGGGTTCATTGTCCTGTACCAAGAGTTCGATGACGATGCTGCCTGCGACGACTTGCCTGCCGCGATACGGCGAGCCATCACCGACCGCTCGCCAGATTCGCTGCTGATGCTGGAGCCGGGCAACCAGGCTCTTGAACAGCAGGTAGTCGGGATCGCCGACGAAGCCGGCATCGAATGCTCCGTACTTGATGACGACCACTTCTTCTGCACGAGAAGCGAGTTCGCCGATTGGGCGGACGGTCGCTCCGGACTCGTCATGGAGCATTTCTACCGAATGATGCGGCGCAAGACCGGTTACCTCATGGACGGCGACGAACCCGCCGGAGGAGAGTGGAATTTCGACGCTGAGAACCGGAAGTCCTTTGGCAAAGATGGGCCGGCGGAAGTGGAGCCTCCACCGGAGACAGCGGACGACATCACCCGCTCCGTCTCGTCCGCGCTCGACGAGCACTTTCCTGATCTGCCCGGCGACGCGGGGCCGTTTAGATGGCCGGTAACTCCAGAGGGGGCGAAGGAGGCATTAGCGCGATTCGTGGATGAACATCTGCCGTCCTTCGGTCCCACCCAGGATGCCATGTGGACCGAACGCCCGTTTCTCCACCATTCCCTGCTGTCTTCGTCTATCAATCTGAAGCTCCTCTCCCCGCGCGAAGTCGTAGATGCTGCCGTCGCATCCTACGAGAGTGGCGACGCCCCCATCCAATCGGTAGAAGGTTTCGTGCGCCAGCTGCTGGGATGGCGCGAATTTATGCGAGGCATCTACTGGCTGACTGCCAACGACATGGAGTCCGCTAACTTCTTCGGTGCTTCTGAAGAACTCCCGGACCTTTTCTGGAGCGGCAACACGGAAATGGCGTGCCTTCAGGACGTCGTTTCGCAACTCCGGAAGACGGCTTATGCCCACCACATCCAGCGACTCATGGTCGCAGGCTTGTTCAACCTGCTGTACGGTACCGACCCGAAAGCGGTACACGACTGGTTCATGGCGTTCTATATCGACTCCGTCGAATGGGTGACGCTCCCCAACACGGTAGGTATGTCGCAATTTGCAGACGGCGGTAACGTGGCGACGAAGCCATACATTGCATCTGGCAAATATATCAATCGAATGAGCAACTACTGCTCAGGCTGCGGCTTCAAGCCGGACGAGGCGTCCGGCAGCAAGGCTTGCCCATTCACTACTCTGTACTGGGACTTCATCAGGCGCCACGAATCCTACCTCAACAGCAACGGGCGCACCCGCCTGCAGGTGCGTAACTACGATCGGAAGTCCGGCGGAGAAAAGGCCGCAATCACCAGACGAGCGAATGATGTACGTGAAATGGTTAGAGAGGGAAAACTGTAGTAATGGCTCCGACAATCGTGTGGCTTCACAATGACTACCGTCTGCGAGATAACCCCGCGCTGTTCCATGCGGCGCAGGCCGGTCCCGTCATTCCCCTCATCGTTTGGGCTCCTGACGAGGAAGGCGAGTGGGCTCCGGGAGGTGCGCATCGTTGGTGGCTTCACCACTCACTTACCTCCTTGGCGGTCGATCTCGAGAGCAAAGACAGCACACTTATAGTTCGCCGTGGAAACAGCCTCGATGAGATTCTGAAAGTAGCAAGAGACACGGGCGCGACAGGGGTCTACTGGAATCAGCGATACGAGCCGGCCCTTCGCACCCGAGACTTGAAGATCGAGACCGCGCTCCGCGATGCCGATCTACAGGTCAAGACTTTTCAGTCCGCGCTGCTGCACGACCCGGACGAAGTCCGCACCAATGCGGGAAACCCGTACCGCGTCTTTACTCCGTTCTGGAAGAAGTGTAAGTCAGTCGTTGAGGTTGCATCCCCTCTCGGCGAACCAGACTTCGACGCGTCGACAGACTTCCCGGATAGTCTTGCCATAGACGAACTGAAGTTGTTGCCCAAAATCGACTGGGCTGAAGGCATTCGCGAGCGATGGTCTCCGGGCGAGGCAGCCGCTCACGAGCGTCTAGCGTGGTTCGTTGACGAGGCAATCACATCCTATGACGAGGACCGAAACCGACCCGACCTGGACGGCACCTCGATGCTCTCGCCGCACTTGCGGTACGGAGAGATTTCCCCTCGACAAATTTGGAACGCGGTGTCGAACGAACATACTGACAATGAGGGTGCGCGGTCGTTTCTGAGCGAGATTGGATGGCGTGAATTCTCGTATCATTTGATCTATCATTATCCGCACACGACCGAAAAACCATTGAACGACCGTTTTGGCGCGTTTCCATGGTCAGACAACGACACGCACCTTGAGCGATGGCAACGTGGTAAGACCGGCTACCCTATCGTCGATGCCGGCATGCGACAGCTATGGCACATCGGTTGGATGCACAACCGGGTCCGGATGATAGTCGCTTCTTTCCTTACAAAAGACCTGCTGATACATT